>JAUIJG010000107.1 GCA_030431355.1 bacterium | reverse complement strand
CGATTCTTTTTGCTGCTTTGACATGCTCTTCTTCCGGGCTACCGCCATCGGGCCGCTTCATGCCTTCACCGTTTTCGGAAGAGGGATTCATTCGCCATTTCTCCTCGGAGCTATTCTTATATTACCCTGTTAAAATGTTATCTCAATGGTCAGTAAACAGGTAATGGAGTTTACCCTGGAAATGGCGAATTCGTTGTATTTAGTGGGAATTTGCGATGCTTGAGATATTCGGCGGACTTTTAGTACTGGCACTTATTTTAACGATATCCGGCATTCGTTTTGTCAAGGAGTACGACCGGCTCGTCATCTTGCGGCTTGGTAGAGCCGTGGGGGTTCGTGGACCTGGTCCCCAGCTTGTGATTCCATTATTTGAAAGAGCCCAGCAGATAGATACCAGGGTTATCACTCTACCCATCCCTCCCCAGGAAGCCATTACCAGAGACAATGTCACCGCCAGGGTGGCTGCGGTCTGTTTCTTCCAGATAATCGATCCTATGAAAGCGGTGGTAAAAGTGGAGAATGCCATGGATGCCACATTTCAGGTCGCCCAGACCACTTTGAGAACGATCGTGGGGCAAAATGATCTGGATGATTTGCTCACGGAGCGAGACGCCATCAATCAAAAATTGAGCCAGATTATTGACCGTCAGACCGAGTCCTGGGGGATCAAAGTCAATTCGGTGGAGATTAAGGACCTGGAAATTCCAGGCAACATGCAAAGGGCGATGGCTCGTCAGGCGGAAGCTGAGCGGGAGAGAAGAGCAAAAGTGGTGGCGGCCGAGGGCGAACTGCAAGCTGCCGAGAAATTGAAAGAGGCGGCAGCGGTAATCTCTTCCCAGGCTGGGGCTATGCAGCTCAGACAACTCCAGACAATGATGGAGGTGGCTTCCGAGAAGACCAGCACTCTTCTCATTCCGATACCGATGGAGTTGATGCCAGGTGGCGATGATTCCGACGAAGAGCCGGAAGACGTTTACGAAGAGTCTTAGTCTTAGAAACCCGATCTAATTTTCAGTATCTGCGTTTACTGGCTTTTACAAAGCTCGGTTGTAAAATTTCTGCCGCGTTAAACTTCTTTCGAATTCGATGGGCCAAAAAGTAGGTCAGAGGATGTCTATCCGGGTTACATTTTTGATCCAGCATCAGATGGGTGAGAATCGAGACTGTTATTCCTACCCTGTACGGCTGCTTCTTTGGACCCTTGAAAAATATGAAAAATGCCGCCAAAAGCTCAAAGGAGTGGAGGGGAAGATAGAGCTTGCCGCTATATTCTTCGTGGCAGGCTTCTGAAAATCTTTCCCAGTTAGGCTTCCAACCGTGGGCTTTGACGTAGTCCACCAGGTGATCCAGGTCAATAAGCCATCCGGCTAGAAATGTTGCCAGAGCGGCTGGTTTTGACTTGTAGCGTAAATAGCTGATACATCCAACGCCGGCTGAGGTAATGATATGTCCGACTGTTCTCATCTGAGGTTCCCTTTCAAATCTATCTTATGTTGATTCTGGCTTATCTTTTGTTGATTCTGCCTAGTCGTGCTAAATTGTCACTTTGACCAATTAAATTCTGAAAAAATCGGTGTTCAACTCCATTAGCGGTTTCTAATCTCTAATACTACAATATACGATTTTCTCGATTACTGCACCTGGTTAGTCTTTTCGGATAAAATTAAGCAGATAAGAGCAGCCCAAAACCGTGAATTTCTCGGTCAAACAGATACACCCCCAGGAGTTACTTTGATGAGATTCTTGCCTCTTTCGATAGTCTTCCTATTAGTGGCCCAGACCTATTTTTCGACAACCGCCCAGGCTCTTGCCCAGAGTCCTGACCCCAGAGCAGTGAGCATGTATAACCTTGGTCTCAATGCTTTCAAGCAAGGTAGTCCGGAGTCGGCCATCATCTTTTTCAAACGGGCAAGTGATCTTGATCCAAATCTCGCAGATGCTCAGTACAACCTGGGTGTTCTCTACTTGAGCCAGAGACGTTATAAGGAGGCTGCTCCGCGCTTCAAGGAAGTGCTCAGAATCAAGCCGAATGACCCCGACGCCCACTACCAGCTGGGCAAGGTCTACATGGCCCTGGGTAATACCACGGAAGCTAAGACCCACCTTCAATCTATTCCTCCATCCAACGCCAACTTTAGCGATGCGCAAAATCTGGTGGCAAGATGCGATCAGGCACCGGGTCAGGCCACTCTTCCCCAGGGCACTTCCAGTGCTCCGGCCACTCCCGTCGCCACCCAGACCGCCCCTCAGGTTCCTGTCTCTACACCGACTACTCCGACTAAGTACGCACCCTATCAACCCCAGGTGGTGCAGAAGCCGGTCTATAGACCGGCACCCCAGGTTATGCAACAGCAACAAGTTCAACCTGTTCAATCTGTTCAATCTACTCAAGGGGTCCAGTCGACCGCCGCAGTTACCCAGCCTGTTCAACAGCAGCCGGTGCAAACCCCGGCTCCGACACCGACATACGAGTCGCCTGTGGCCGGACAGCCTACCGCTGTTCTTGCCAATACCAGCGTGAGAGTGATCGCCACCGGCTTTTCTTCGCCATCCGGTCTTACTTTCGATCGTTTCGGCAATCTTTATGTGGCCAACTACAGTAAGAATACTGTCGATCGAATCAGTCGCGACGGTACAAAGCAGGAGTTCAGTGCCGGTGGTCATCTAAAAGGACCGATCGGGCTGGCTGCCGACGAAACCGGCAATATTTATGTGGCAAACTACAACGGAGGCACCGTGGCCAGGATCACTCCTGCAGGAATTTCTACAGTGATTGCCACCGGTTTCAAGAAACCCTACTATCTTATTCTGGACAAAGGCAAAAACCTGTTTGTCAGCCAGCAGGAAGATAATTCAATCATTCGAATCAGCCTACCCAAGTAGTTCCGCTAAGGAAACTCCGGGTTGTCTACTGGGGGACTGGGTTACGTTACCCCAGTTCCGCTTCCACTGATTCTCTGCCTTTGGCTGTTATCGAAAGCAGTTCATTCTCTTCCGGTGAGAGCTGGGATTTCAACCATTCATGTCTCTGTTTGTGGCAGCTTAGAATGATGATCTGGTTCTGATTGATTCCTTTGTTCAAAAGGAACTTCATCATCTCGGCAAAGCGCTCGTCGTCGGCTTCGCTGAAGGGTTCGTCCAGTACTATGGGAAGTGCTTCCTGGCGAGAGAGAAATCTTGATAGAGCCATTCTTGCCAACCAATGCACTTGTTCTTTGACGCCGGTGGATAGTTTGGTTTTTATCTCTCCCGGCGAGAAGTGAGCATCCCTGCCGGCCAGTTTTACGCTTATATTGAGAGAGTTGTCGAATTCCAGGGACTCTATCTCTCCGCCCAACTCTTCCATTAGTTCCCGGGCCGAGTCATTCAACTTCTGGGACCAGTCTTCGTAGGTTTGACTGGAAGATTCCTCCAGTTTCTGGGCGGCCAACTCCAGAGCCAATCTTGCTCTTTTGGCACAGATTAACTCGTGATCGACACTGGACAGCTCCTCCTGGGTGGCCAGATAGTTGTTGTCCCGGTTGCTGATGGTGGTTCTCAGTTTGACCATCAAATCTTCTTTTCGGCTTCTTAGCTCGTCTTTGTCTCCCTCGCTGGCTCCCCAGGGAAGCACTGCCGTGGGAGGGTTGTTGGGATCGGGATCAGGACAATCGGCAAGTTCTGGATTGAGTGATATCAACTCGGCCAGGCGCTCGTCTATTTTGTTGATCTGATCCTGTAGCTGGGCATCCGAGGAGACCATGGATTCATATCCGGACATATCATAATCCAGCTTGGAGAGTTCGTCATTGAGCTCTTCCTTCTCCCTGATTATGCTCACCATCTGCTGAATCTCTTCTTTCACTTCATCGAGGTCAACAGAATTTTCCAGACCGGCAACATCGAGAATCGGCCTGATACCATCTTCGATGTCCCTAACCTCTTCTTCGAGGAATTCTACTTGCTTTCGGGAGTTCCTAATTTCGGAGAATTGCTCTTCCATACGAGCGCAATCTTCGTAGTAGCGCTTTATGTCCTGGGAAAGATCCATGGCTCGCTGAGAGTCGATTGTTTCGGTATCTCTGCCCACTTTCTTGAAATAGTAAGCCAGGTCATTTTCGATCTTCTTGAGTTGTTGTTCCTTGGTTTTTATGGTGTTCTCTTTGCTGACCTGAACTTCCAGCAATTCTTCTTCCGAGGATGCTCGCTTTATGTAGTCGTTTAGCTCTTCTTTGGTTGCCAATCCGGCTTTATTGGCGAAATTGTTCAGAGTGTTTTCCAGATCGGCGACTTTCCCTTTGCTCTGCTGAAGAACCTTTTTGATTTTCAACTCTTCATTCTGGGCTCTTTCCAGGTCATCAAGCATGTGCGATTTAAAATTTATCGCTTTGCCGCCGAAGAGAAAGCCCAGGACAAGGGAGATAATGGCTACTATCAGCATGCCGCCGGTGACCAGCTGGGGGAGCTCGATGTTGCTTGAGGTGAGCATGGGTGGCACGGAAAATAGGGCGCCGGTTAAGGCAAAAAAGCCAATAGCTTTGCCAACATTAGCCAGCCGATTGGCTTTCTGTTTCTCTTCAATGTCGTTGCGGCTGAATTCGGCTTCTTGAAGTCTTTTTTGCGAATCCAGAAGCTGTTCGTTAAATGCCACCATCAAAGAAGAATAGGAGCGCGCTTCTTCAAGCTCTTCTTCGGAGAGGGCTTTCAATCCTCGCCCGGGTGCCGCCAGCACTTCATCCTCGCCGATATTGTTGAGCCTGGTGCCTGTTGTCTCTTGCAGGGCTCTTCTATCGTTGTCCAGCTCTTGCTTGAGGTTGTACAGGCTGATGGCTAAAGATGAGACTGTATTTGATTCTTCCGGCTGGAGTTGATCAAAGTTGGGATAGGTCTTTTGTAGTTCTCTTTCAAGAATTGCATATTCATCGTGGTCCGGTTGTCCGCCTTCGCTCAGGGCGATAAGGTCATGGAGGCGCGATTCTCGCCTGGTCCAAAGTTCCTTCAAATTCGCCAGGGTTTCATCCGCCAGAGGCGACATGGTGCTCAGCTCAAGAATTCTTTTCTCCAGGCTGTCTCTGTGACCTTTTCTGTCCTTGAAAACCGATGTCTTGTCTTCCAGCGCCATTTTATCTAATTTAAGATTGTTGAATTCAGCTTCGGCAGAACCGGTGGACTGACCGGCAAGTTGTTGTTCGATGTCGGCCACTTCTTTAAGCCATTCTCTTACCGAAGCGTAGTCCTGATTCATCTCGCTAAGTTTGGTCAGAAGCTGGTTCTTCTTCTCTTCCAGAGAACTCACCACTTCCTCCACCGGGCTGACGCCCTGTCCGTAGGGGAAGTTGAAGAGGACGGATCTTATGGTATCGATGGCGGTGGCGGAGGTGGAGCCTGGTGTAGAGGAGTCTGCGATACTTTTGAGGTCGTTTTTCAAGTCCACATTGCCGCCGGCGTGGTGCTCATCGAGATGCCTTTGTCCAACCAGGCAAGTGTTTCTAAAGAGATCCCTGGTCATGCCGACCAGCTTTTGTCCCAGATCGCCGTCGGATCCCATAAATTCTTCCGTCACTTCATCTCCGGAAAGTCTATCGAGGATTTGTACGGAGTCTGAATCGAAATCTCGGATGATCTGCAGCTTTCTCTCGTCCACCGTCAGGTCCATAATTCCCGCATAGGGTGCTCCTGCTTGCCAGGGCTTGAAAGCTTCTTTCTCTTCCTGGCCTTCCTGACCGGAAGGAAATCCATAGAGAATAGCCCAGATTGCTTCCGCCATGGTGGACTTGCCGTGCTGATTCGGCTCAATGATCAGATTGAGCCGGTCTTTATCGAAGTGCACTCTTTCTCCGACGATGGAGCCGAATCCTAAAAATTCAACGCTTTCAATCAACATTGCGCACCGTCACTTTTTTGTTCTTCAGAGCGTTGAGACCGTAGTACAGGGCGTCTTCGATGGTTTTACTGGAGATCATCGCTCCGGGCAAGCCGGTGAGGCTGTCTCCGACCTGACTGCTGGAACGCAGCTCGTCGGCTTCTCTGATGCTTTCCAGCATCTTTTCTATAAACTTATGCTCGGTGGTTCTGGGATCATATTGTTCGGACAGGTAGTCAGGCCTGGTGCGGTCCATTACAACAAGGTGGTAGAACTCATCCTTTATCTCTTCAATCAGTTCTCGGGTTCCACTGTCGTGGCTGAATCTACCTTCGAGGCTGAGGGCGACGATGTCTGTTTCCGGATGAACATCGGATTCTTCCATCATCAAAAGGATCTCTTCTCGAATCAGCTCTTTATCGAGACCTGTGATGTCCACTGCGATATACATGATCCTGTTTTTCGCCGTTTCCACCGGATTTAACTCAATGGCGGTAACCCCTTCTTCTCCCGAAGAAATAGCTCCATGAATGAGACCACGGGGACCTAGCTCCTGGAAGTTGCGGCCGACAAGGCAGCCGGAATAGGCGCCGATTAAAATTCCTTCTTCGTTCTCTACCTCAAGATAATCGGGGCTGTGACCGAGAGCCGCATAAGTGAATCTCTGGTTGTCCAGATCTTCTATGGTGAAGGGTGTGGAATTTGTTTTGCCGAAATGGGTTATGCCGCCCTCCTCTTCCACCTCCAGGGAGCCGTGATAAAGAAGGATGTTTATCAGGGAACGCTCGGAGATGTTAATCGGTTCTTCGAGGTAGCGATTTTCATCCAATCCCGCTTGTTTGTATGCCCGGCCTGTTATGGTCACATCGTTTCGCCAGGGATGGGTGAGGGTCTTGAAGGTGGTGGAGTTAAATATGATGGCATTCTGGGGCCAGCTTCTCATTCCCAGGGCAGAGAGAAACTTGGAGCTGTAGGGAGAATCGATTGTGTAAGGATCATGCTCTCCAGGGGTTATATAAACCGGGATAGGAGCAATCTGCTCAATCGCCTCCAAGACGGTGCCGGCCGTCTGGGAGCGTATGGTTTCCTGGCTCCAGAGTCCACCCGGGACAAAGACCGCATCCACTTCATTTTCCTTGGCCATGGCAAGCGCCGTGACGAAGGTTTCGACGAAGTCGGCATAACGCTCCTGGCATTTTGCCGGGCTGTAGTAGAGCACCCCGCTGTTCTGGGGTGAATCCAAATGAACATCTGAAAACTGGATGAAAGTAAAAGTCTTGCTCTCGGATTCCATTTCAGGCCTATAAAAAGATATCTTCTCATGGATTTATACCTGAGATGGTCCACTATATAAACCCCGGGTCCAATAAGAGAGGGGAGGAGTATTTTATCGGACGCCTTCCACGACGGTGGCTATTCCCTGGCCTACCCCGATGCACATGGTGGCCAGGCCGTACCGCGATTCCCGGCGTTTCATCTCATGGACCAGGGTCGTTAGAATTCTTGCTCCACTTGCTCCTAATGGGTGACCGAGGGCGATGGAGCCGCCATTGACATTGATATTGTTCTTTCCAAGATCGATGCCCAGATCTCTCACACAGGCAAGCACCTGAACAGCAAAAGCTTCATTAAGTTCCATCAGGTCCAAATCCTCAATTTTTAGACCGGCTCTTTTTAAGGCTTTCTGGGTGCTTGGTATGGGGCCTAGACCCATGGTTGCCGGGTCCACTCCGGCCACGGCGGTGGCGAGTACTCTTGCCAGAGGCTTCATGCCAAGCTCTTCTGCTTTCTCGCGGGACATAAGAAGCACTGCCGAGGCACCGTCATTGATACCGGAAGAATTGCCTGCCGTTACGGTTCCACCCTCCCTGAACGCGGCTCTTAACTTAGCCAGGTCTTCTATGGATGTTTCCGGACGTGGGTGCTCATCGACTTCGACCAGCTCCGTCGTTTTTACTCTCTTCTTCTTGACGCTCACTTCCACCGGTACTATTTCATCTTTAAACAGACCTTTCTCCAGGGCTTCCCCATAGTTCTTCTGGCTTCTCAAGGCAAATTCATCTTGATCCTGGCGTGAAATCTTGTATTTCTCAGCCACATTCTCTGCCGTCTCTCCCATGGAGTAGGGATGGTGCATCTCCGCCAATTTAGGATTGGTGAAGCGCCAGCCTAGAGTGGTGTCCAGCATCTTCATCTCTCCCCGGGGAAATGGAAATTCCGGTTTTGCCATCACAAATGGTGCACGAGTCATGGACTCTACCCCACCGGCTATGAATATATCTCCGTCTCCTACTTGAATGGAGCGAACTGCGTCATTGACTGCCATAAGACCGGAGCCGCATAGTCTGTTTACGGTGCCGCCAGGGACTGAAACAGGAAGACCGGCCAGCAGCAAAGCCATTCTGGCCACATTGCGATTATCTTCGCCTGCCTGGTTTGCGGCTCCCATGAGCACGTCTTCCACAAGACCTGGGTCAAGGTTATTTCTTTTGACGATAGCCTTTATCACCAGGGCGGCCAGGTCATCCGGGCGCACTGATTTTAGAGCGCCACCAAACCTTCCTATCGGAGTTCTGACCGCATCTACTATAACTGCTTCTTTCATCTGATCGCTTCTCCCTTCTTAATTTAGTCTCTCTGCCGAGGTGAGCCAGCTTGCTTCGTCCCCTGCCAGGCGTTTGAGCAAAGCCGCCGAACTGTTTGGGTTTCCGGCGACGGCTTCCCTTGTCTCCGGTCGATTTTCTCTAACCAGCTTTTCCAGAATGAATAAAGGACATTTTGGATTTCTTGCCAGGGCAATTTTGACTCGGTCGGCAGGATCGTTTAAAAGCGCTTTCAATACATCTTCAGTGCTTCCTGGATTTCCGGCCACACTCGCTCTCACTATTACGCTTGTATCTTTCATGAGTTTGGCCTGGCTGGCGGCAGGCATCTTAGGATGGGCAGCAGCCAGGGCTCGAACCGTCGGGTCTTTGTCTTCCGCCAGTTTAGCCAGGAGGCTACCTTCGGCGCGCACTGATTGAGCCAGATGGATCTTCAAGAGGGTATCCGCGTTCTCTGCCAGGCTCAAAAGTAGTTGTTCCGTAATAAGACCCCTTCTAAGGAGCAGCTGTTGTTTGACGCCCAGATCAGGACGTCCCGCCAGAATGACCAGGCTCTCCTCCGGTGTGTTCGGATTTGCCGCCAGGGCTTTCAAGACAGAAGAACAATCGTCATTTGCCAGTCCGGCAAGGGTCTCCCTGGTGGTACCGGGATTAGTGGCCAGCGCCTGTCGTACTATCTCACTCTCGTCCTTTGAGAGAGTCGCGAGGATATTCCGTATTTCTGCTCTGTCGCTCTCCTTATCCTTTGGCTCGAAACTGTTGGCTGCGATGGCGGCTCTAACGGAGTATTCTTTATCCGCTGCTAGAGTTTTAGCCAGAGTGGGCGGAAGTTTTTTGTTCGCTGCAGCCACGTATCTTACAAGCGGAGAGCGATGTTGGCAGAGGGATTTGAACGCCTCGTCAGATAGATCCGATCTGAGTGCCACTACCTGTAATGTCGAAATGTCGGGGGACTTCAAAAGCTTTTCTATCACTCTTGCCGGAGTTTTCTTGTTTGATGCCACAGCCGCCCTTACCATCGCCGAATCGTCGCCTGCTAATTTTTCCAGTGTGAACTCATCGGTCAGGCTGTTTGCCGCCGTGGCCCAGCGTACTTTTTCTGCCTCGTCTGATGACAGGCGCTTCAGGGCTGTTACCGGAGTCATCTCGTTTAGAACCGTCTCCATTCTCACTTCCTAGCGTTTGTCTTTGCTCAATTTTTCCAGAGTTGAAGGCAGGGAGGAGGGATTGCCGGCAACTCCTATGCGGACCACCAGGTGTGAATCCCTGGCAAGTTTGTCCAAAATAGAGGGGGCGACATTGGGATTTCCGGCTACCATGGAACGCACGCCCAGATCGCCGTCTTCTGCTAGAAGCGCGTACGCTTGCTTGGGCAAACGATCTTGTCTGGCCAGGAATGTTCTAACCAGGCGGTCGCCAATCTTTACCAATCTATCGATGACATCGGGGGTGGTGGAAGGATTTCTTGCCAGGGAGAGAAGCAGGTATTCGGTCTGAATCTTTCCATGGGCCAATTTGCTCAAAATTTTAGGCGGTGTTTTTGAATTGGCCGCTATGGTCTCACAAACTTTAGGTTGCCCGATACCGGCAAGATACTCCAGAGTGGCAAATCCCAGCCCGTTTGGATTACGCAGGAGCGCCTCCACAACCAGCTGATCTTTGTCCCTGGCCAGTTCCCGTTTTGCCGATATGGGACAGGACGGATGTTGCGCCACAGCCCTGCGAACCTGGCTGTCTTTGTCGGAAGCAAGCTTGCTGAGCACCGACTGGGGCGTATTCGGATTGGTTGCTACTTTCAGCTTAATAGGCTCGGTGCAGGATGGTGCCTCTATTCTCCTGGAGGTAGAGGTTCTCGCCTTTTTAGCTAGTCCAGTTGCTTTTTCAGCGCTGGCGGCGCTGTCACTTTTGCCCGTTTCTGCCGACCAGGCTTGATTAAAAGAACCCAGACCTATACACATTGCTAGCCCCAACTTCAGCCCCAGAACTAGAACTCTAGGCGCATTTGGGGTGGTTCGCTGCTTTGCCGCAGAGGAGCTTGGTAGTGCTACAGGCAGTGGCAGGGATATTTTTCTACTGGTAAGTTCAACGGGATTGACGCGGCTTTTCATAAAATTATTCGTTATACACTTCATGGGCTTGGCAACAACTATGGACATGTGCGGTAAATTCACCGGCTTCCCGGTGAGTTTCTCAGATTTTAGCCACTTTAGAAGTGAATTGAATATATTAGATATCTAAAGAAAGTGATTGAGGCCGGCTGCCGGATCCTCTAGCCCAGCTGGTCATGGGCTCCCCGGATGATATCCAGCAATGTGGTTTTATCGAGATCCTGGGAGACGTACTCTATATATTTAACCTGCCAGTTTTCAAGGTCAGACATGACCTGGGTCAGGGATGTTTCTGCCCTTCTTGCCGAGGACATGTCCACTCCGACTTCACATTTAGGGCTGAGGATAAAACATCGGGCTCGACCCGAGTAGCCAAGGGTGTCCCTGAAGCTCAATCGTAAGAAAGCGCTGTTTCTTTCGTTGCCCAGGTGCTCTTTGATGTCCATAACCAGCTTTTGAAATCTCTCCAGGGCGTCGTTCAGATTTCCTTCCGGAACCTTTACCATTCCATACTCAAGCATCACTTCGATAACGAATGCTGCTTCCGAAGTGGTTACGTCTTGAAGGGATTTAATCACCCTGCTTACGGACATGAGACCGTCGAGGGCGTTCCAAACTCTTTTGGCCAGATCCTTTTGTTCTTCGGTGAGCGGTTGATTTTCTCTGGGCTCTTTCAGCTCTCCTGCCAGTTTCTCTTTCTCTTCTTCGTCTTTTTCCAGGGGGGTGTCGGCTCCCAGGGGCAGTTTTTTCCAGACCACTTCCATGTTGTCCTGGGCGAGAGCGGCATCAAGCAGCAATTTATCCAGGGGTTTGGTCAACTTGCAGGTGTCCTTGAGAAGATCCGTGGATGGATTTCTTTTGATGAATACGAAAATTCCCTGTTTCCATGCCGAGGCGAATTCGATAACAGCTTTGTCTCCATGCAACTTGCCGATTCTGGCATGGGCTGGCCGGCCCTGGTCGAAGTGGGCTTTGAACTGCATGTCGCGATATTCCACCGAGAGTATTCCGCTCTCCCTGTTGGTAGCCATGTTTTGCAGAAGGCTCATGGGGTCGGTTGAGCCCAAATGACCAACCAGGGATTGGACTTTGGCTTCTTCGGAGGTGGCGGCTGAAGATGCCGCATGCTTGGAGTCATCGGCCTGGCTATAAAATGCCTGGTCCTCAATGGCCACTTCCAGGGCTCTGGCGCTTATCATCTGGCGTTTCACCGCCAGAGCGCCGAAATTCATTCTCTCTTTCAGCTTGGTGCTCTGCAACTCGAGCTGCAGTTCGTCAATCTGGGCGGCGTTGAGCATTTTGCAACCGGCAAAGTATTCTTCCAGGGAGAAAGAGCTCTGGTTTTTGAAGCATTTGACCAGGAACGGTACTTTGGCGAACACAGGGAAAATCAGAGCTTGTTGTTCTAGATCCCTGAGAATTTCTAGAAATTCATCTTCGCTCAATTTCTCTTTTGAACGTCCCAAAATTGAGGCCAGGGGAGCGTAGTTGTCTATCAGCGCCAGCACCTTGTTGGTCTTGTTGGAAGCGTCCATGTTTGTTTTTCTGTCGAGACCGTCGGCGGTGAGCACAGGGGTTGAAGACATTAGCACCTGCTGAGCCAGGTCTGAGCCTTCTTCTTCGAATCCGGCTTCGGCGCCCAGGGTTGACTTGATCAGTTTTGTGACCTGGGGGGAATAGTCGAATATTTCCGAGTAGCTGTTAAAGACACGGAAAGAAGGCGGGCTGGTGAGGGATTCTTTGACTATGGCTATGGCGCTGTCGGCCTTCAGGAACATGAGCGCTCCTCGAACTTCAAGGAGCTGGTCTATCAGCTTTCGCGCTTCCACCATGATTTCGGCTGGAAACAGATAACCTGAACGGGTTGTATCGACTATTACAGCTTCGAATTGATGATTCCCTTCGGATAAACCTTGCAGTTCATCGAGAAGCTGGGGACCATACTTCAAAATCACCATATTTTCCTGGCTTCTCGGACCCAGCTGATGGGTTATAGCCTTTCCCTGGTCACTTTCCTGCTCTGGTTTTGCTTCGGTCGTCATAGATTGCTCGATACTTCGATAATGAGATTTATAGACTCCTTTGCCGAATTGAATCCAAGTTCGGCTAAGAGAAGATATTCCCACTTATATGTATTTCTTATGTAATTCTCCGATTTCTTCTTCAAAACTGTTGATTTAAGGGCTCTTTCCCCGACTATGGCTTTATTTATCGGAACAGGTTTCAAAGATGAATTCTCTCTCCTGTTTGTTCGGATCCCGGTGCCGTATACTCAAACAAGTGAAATTATGACGTTCTTACGAGCTAGGAAGCGGTCCGGAGTGAAGCAAATCATCAGTCTGTTCAGTGTAAGCAAATCTATGGGGAGCCTATCGTCCGCAGGAGCCCATTTTAGAGCCGTAGCCACAGCAATGATTGGCTTATTTCTATTCGGCAGCATCAGTCCGGCTCTGGCGAGACCATACTCCGCAGCCCAGGATCATACGCGGTCAAGCGACTATTACTCATACGCTGCCGATCCGGCCGACAAGAACGGGGGCGAAGGGGATTCGTCCGATAATGAAAGGGTTTTGCTCAAAGGTTATGTCAACTATCGGGTTCCGAAAGGCACTCCCATAAAGTTGAAGCTCTCCATAGTTCCCACTTCTGGCCTCCGCCTTATGGACCGGGACCTGGATGGAAACCTGCATCCGGCCAAGAAGGGTCAACATATCACCGCCAAGACCACTGAAGATATCTTTGTCGGAACCAATAAAGTGATTCCGGAAGGCACTGTCTTTCACGGGGAAGTATCCAAAATCTATCCCCAGCGAAGAGTCGGCAGACCCGGTCACCTGGACATCGCTTTTAGTCATCTTGTCCTTCCCGATGGAAAGCAGTTTGCATTCCGGGCTGAAGCAGACAACTTTAAGAAGTCCACCGTTAAGACTAAGGCGAAAGGCTTTGGAATTATCGCCGCCCATGCGGCTGGGGGAGCTGTGCTTGGG
>JAUIJG010000569.1 GCA_030431355.1 bacterium | reverse complement strand
AGCTCCCACCAATACCGCACGGTTCGATAGTCCGTCAGCTCGCGGCGATCTCCAGGGAGAACCGGTTTCGTGTACGGGAAAATAGTGACGTTCTCGTCGATCCAGTCGATTATCTCCTGCCTGTTTAGAAATCCTCGACCGGCAAAGATGTTGTATGGAATTCCCTTTTTAGCGAGTCCGTACTCAACGAAATCGAAATCACTATTCTTCGATACAAGTACGGCAAAATCCCCATAGGATAGGGGTCTCAGCACCTCTCCATCCGGTGCCAGAAGCGGAGCTTTCTCCGCTATTAATGTTTCGATCCAGTCAGCCACAGCAAGAGACTCGGTTCTCTTTCTCTCGTATCGGTCGATTTTCTCTCCGTCTTCATCCAAAGAAGGCATTACTACTAGCTCGATGTTTGCCCTCTGGCAATCGCCGTTCTCCAACCGGGTCGCTTTCAAAGGCTCGAATAAGGCATGGTAACTGGTCTCCCCATCTGAACCGACAAAAATGCGGTCGAAGATGAAATTGACGAACTCAACCACCCGGGGATGACTACGGAAGGAGACGGTGAGCTTTGTGGACAGCCTCTCTCCGGGCAGATTGCTGGAGACGCCCGACGCAGACTCTTCCGATCGCATCAAGTTTCTCCAGCTATTGAAGGTTGATACGTCCGCACCCTGGAACTTATAAATTGACTGTTTGTCATCACCGATTAAGAACAGGCGCGTTCTGGGACCTGCAAGAAGACTGACAAGCTCCGCTTGCAGACTATTGGTATCTTGAAACTCATCCACAAGTATGGCATGGAGCTTATTTTGAAAATATTTTCGTGCCGCCGAATCCGGTGCTTTCAACAAACGCAGAGTAAGCGAAATCAGGTCATTATAGTCAAGTACAAGAGTACTCTCCTTCTTTTCCTGGTAATAAATTTCCGCTCTCTCAAAAATATTGACCAACCACTGGCAGAATTTAAAACTCTCCAGGTCCCTTTCATCTATCTCTGCGGGTAACTCTCCAACCACATCCTGGGCCATTGTTCTCAACTTCTTCATCGGCTTTTTCATGGCCTTGGCAGCATCCTTATTGCCACCAATTCTAAGGTTGATCTCGTTAAACGTAAGAAGCACTCGCCAGGCATTCGCCCAAACATCCCGGAAAGACTGTGGATCATCGACAGCACCACAGATGGCACCAAGATTCTTTTGAGCTTCCAGAATATCTACCCTCTGGGTCTCCAGCTTCCCATCAGCTGTTTCGCTCTCAAGGTACTCAATAGCTTCTTGCCACTCTTTAGAAGCAAGTAATTCTGCTATGAGATCTCGCTGCACCGTGGCACGAATATCATTCATAAAAGTGAGCAACTCAGTCGGCTCCAGGCCAATCATGCGCCTGTAAGACTCTTTGAACTGAATTCCAGCTTTTAGATTGGAGACCGTCCAGCGTCTCACCTCATCGATATTAAGCTCAACAAGGATGTTGGCTTCCTCCGCGCCATCCTCCACGGCCTGACGAAACGCGTGGGTAACGCTCTCGTCAATCAGCTCAGTCTGGGTTACGTCGTCCACAACTTCAAATTGGGGATCTATTCCGGCTTCGGCAGGAAACGCCTTGAGCGTAGACTCACACAAAGAGTGAATCGTACCTATCTTAGCAAGGTCAATATCCGCCAGGCACTTCTGCCAGCGATCCACATTCTCTGATTCCGCTTCCGCCAGCTCCTTAAACTTGAGCTTAAGCCTATTTCGCATTTCTCCGGCGGCTTTCCTGGTAAAGGTAACCGCCACGATCATATCCACTGATACGTCCGGATGGGTTCTGAGTAGCTCAACATAGCGTTCCACAAGAACATGGGTCTTTCCGGAGCCTGCACCAGCAGACACCAGCACGTTCTTATCTACGCTTACAACTGCTTCTTTTTGTTGCTCGGTAAGACCTGCGCTTGCCACTCAACTACTCGCCTCCACTTGGTTGTCCATGCAATTCCTCAATCCAAACTCACTGACTGTCCGTTGTGGACTTCATCTCAGAGATACGACAGATCAACTTATGTCCACAAGAATCACATACGGTATTACCATTGGGAGCGACATTAAACTTGCCTTCTCCAATGGCGGCGACATAATTCAGAACATGCTTCTCTGTTACTTTCAATATCTCTTCTCTCTTCTCGCTATCGGCAAAATCAATCTTGCCGATGGGCTTCCCGGAAGACACGGAAAGATAAACACCCTCCACCGGCTCAGAATCTTTATCCAGACAACGCCTGGCCGCCATCATGTAGATTGGCATTTGCAGATTACGACCGGCAAAAGCTTCCTGGGAAGAGATATAGGAGGAGCCGGCCTTGTAGTCGATGACCTTAACTCTCCTGCCGCCGGGCTGACAATCAACATCGACCCGGTCGATTTTGCCCCGGATAAAGACCTGATTCTCTCCGCTTCCCAACACTAGAGGTCCGGCACTACCTGGGTCGTCCATTCCAAAAGCAGCCTCGACTCGGGATGCCTTGAAAGGCTCCT
>JAUIJG010000106.1 GCA_030431355.1 bacterium | reverse complement strand
AGCTTACCGAACCTGGACCATCCTACCCTGCTACGGAACAATCGTCCCCATATGACACCAGAGTCCTGCCGCGCTTTTCTCACTACACTGGGTATCGATCCCGACGGCAAAAACAACAAACGCCCCACCGGTCTGGTGCACATAACCGGCAGCAAAGGCAAGGGCTCCACCACCACCATGCTCTCCACAGTGCTCAACGAATTAGACGGTCCCAGCGCCCACTTTATCTCGCCCCACCTCCGCTCCCACACGGAAAGAATCAACCTCGCCTCCACAGAGATAAAAGAAGAAGAATTCGCCGCCGCCGTCTCCAAACTGAAAAAGAAGTTAGAGCAGCTGGACCAGGAATCTGCTCGGTGGAGTGAGCCAGGTTCAATTTCGCTTTTCTATGCCCTCATAGCTCTCTTTCTCTCCTTGAGCGGTGAAGACGACGAGAAGAAATGGCATAAATGGAGAGTTATGGAAGTTGGACTGGGTGGACTGAAGGATGCCACCAACATCTTCGAGAAAAAAGAACTATGCATCTTCACCCCCATACATCTTGAACACAGATCTTTTCTGGGCAAAGATTTGAAAGCGATAACCCTGAACAAAGCCGGTATCATCAAAGAGAATAGTCGAGTGCTTGTCGCAAAACAAGTCTTCGAACCGGTTGTCTCCTGGCTGAAGGAGAGAACCGAAGAGATGGGTGGAGAGCTTCTGGTTGTCGAAGATCATTACCGCATGGAGAAGATGCAGGTGCATGGAGACAGGCAGTCTTTTGTCTTGAACGGTCCTTCAGGGAAGCAAGAGTTCTGGACCCGTATGATAGGCGAGCATCAAGTAATTAATGCCACGACCACTATCGCCGCTGTCGATTTTCTCAAAATAAAAAATAGCACCACCGGAGACACCAGCCACCGAACCGAGCTGATTAACAAAGCCTTTATGTCGGCGCGGTTGCCAGGACGCTTTGAAGTCCTTAAAAGAGAACCTCTATTAGTTGCCGATGGCGCCCACACAGGATCTTCTGCACGGTTGCTGAAGAAATTCATTTCAGAGCATTACAGCTACCAGGATCTGCATCTGATTTTAGCCCTGGGAGCCGACAAAGAAGTGGTATCAATACTGGAAGCGTTGCTTCCCGGAGCGAAAAGAATAACAGTAACCAGCACAGGCAAACACAATTCCTTATCCGCCATGGAACTGGCGAAGAAGATCAAAGAGAGTCAGCCGCAAGCCCCGGACCCGGTTGCCATAGAGAATCTAAATGAGGCCCTCTCCCTGGCGCTGGATACTGCCCGGAAGGACGATCTGATTCTTGTTACCGGCTCTCTTTATGCGGCGGTGGAAGCAAGCTCTATATTTAAACAAAATTTTGAAGGAGACTGATATGGCACATATGATTGAAGTGACCAAAATAAACAATGAAAAGATTGCCGTTAATCTACAGTATGTGATGACCGTGACCCGGTCGGACATGCCCAGCGCCAACACCCTGATCCAATTTCCTCCCACTGCCGGAGCGGCAAACACACTCTATGTTCAAGAGCCCTACGAAACAGTTATGGAGCTAGTCAATCAGTCCCCTGATTGAGGGATATTTTCCCTTTCCCTGGAATTTAATCAAATCGACTGAACTTTTTGTCCTCCTATTTCGTAGTAAAGAGAAGCGGCTCGTCAGTGGATACTGGATCTTGCCGTGTGGAAGGGGGCAGGTTCAATGACTAAACTTTTGAAAGAGAAAGAACATCCATATATAGGCACCAGGGTAGGTCAGTACAAAGTGGTGGAGCTACTTGGCGGAGGAGCCATGGGTCTTGTTTTCAGAGCCCATCAAGAATCGGTGAACCGAGATGTGGCGATAAAATTTCTATCCTATGACCTTAAGTCCAGCGAACTGAGCCAGAGGCGCCTTGCCCGGGAGGCTCTCGCCATGGGAAAGCTCAAGCACCCTGGACTGGTCAGCACCTATGAATTCGGAATCTCAGACTTCGGTCAGCCCTATATCGTCATGGAATATGTGGAAGGTGAACCGCTCTCAGAAGCCTTGAAAAAAGAATCTGAACTGAACGAAAGCAAAGCGCTGCACTACTTCATTCAGATAGCAGACGCCATGGACTATGCCCATCGACACGGTGTGGTTCACAGGGATTTGAAACCGGCCAACATAATGGTAACCCAGGAACCATGGCAGGACTTCCTCAAGATTTTCGACTTCGGCATTGCTCGCCTGACTGCCGACTCCCAGATGCTTACATGCCCCGGAGAAGTTCTTGGCAGTCCGGTTTATATGAGCCCGGAGCAATGCAAAGGCGAAGAGGTAGACCATAAAAGCGACATCTACACCCTGGGCGTGATCATGTACTTTTGCCTCACTGGAAACTTTCCTGTGATCGGCACCGACGGTAGAACAACCATGCTTCTAAAAACCAGAAACCGGGCCAGATCATTTGCCGAAACAGCCCCGGCTCTAAAGATCTCTGTGGAGCTGGAGAGCCTGATTATGAGCATGCTCGAGCTGAGAAAAGAGTTGAGACCGGACAGTATGGCCAGGATTAAAGAAAGCCTTGGAGCGATGGCGGAAGCCAATCACATAAACGTGCCAACCAGCCAATCATCCAGCTTGAAAAACCTGGTATTGCCAGGCAGCAACACCACCCGTTCCCAGGACCGCGCGGTCAATATGATGATCACCTGCCTGGCTGCCATTGTTCTAACCCTGGCCTTATCAACGATAAAAACCAGGTCTGCCCACGGAGCTTCCGACAAGGCGATTGTTGCCCTGGGAAAAGAGACCTCGTCTCAAATTGCCAGGACGGAGGAGATAAAGTTAGAGCCTGAGAAAGCAAACCAAGCCTCGCTTCCTATCAAAACAGAAAGTTCTAATTCTAGCTCAGTAGACCCATTCAACTCTGCTCTGCAAAAGGTGGCGATCATGTCCCCGGAAGAGAAAAGAGCCATAGAAAAAGAGCTGCTCTTGCGACTGAATGAGAGTAAACCCCAGCAAAGTTTGAGACAAGAAATAAAAGAAGAAGCGAAGAACTCGCCTTCCAATTCAATAGAGTTTAGAACCGATACTAGAACCTATAAAAAATTGCCTCGCTCCCGACCTGCTCGGGTACGTCCTGACAGGCGCTACTTCAAAGAGAGGCAAGCCATCAATGCAGTTCGCGGCATGCGTGGAGTTCGGAATCATAGCAACATCTCCAGAGACATTCCCAAACACTATGGAAACACACCCTACAATCAGCTTCACTACTACTGAAAAACATTCCAGATTTGACTTGCCAACTTCTGGGCCTCGAGCACCTGGGATGCGGACATTCTCTTATTCAATTCGTCTCTCTCCTGCTTAGCTGCCTTAGAAATGTCATCACTACCGGTGGCAGCAAGGGTATACCACTTGTAGGCTTCGACCAGCTGGTTTTCAACCTTTACAGGAATTGAGTTCGCCAGATTGATCTCTCCGTCACCGGACTTTCCATAGAGTCGAGCCACCTCTAATTGACCTTTTCGACTACCGCTTAACGCCGCTCTCAAATAGAGATTAAAAGCCTGAATCGTGTCTCTGGGAACCCCTGCGCCATCCCGAAACATTTCAGCGACTCTTATCAGGGCCGGTACATAACCACGCTCGGCCGAAAGGATATAACTCTTGAGCGCGGACTGCTCAGCGCCCTCTCCAAAAGAGCCGTGGAAATAAAGATCGCCAAGCAGATATGCACCATAGGCGCTACCAAGTTCCGCCGACTTCAAAGCCAGCTCCCTGGCCTTCTCATCACTGGCTTCCACGCCTTTGCCTGTATGATACATCCAGGCGAGCTTAGCAAGAGCGTCTCCCTCATCGTACCGGCAAGCCCGCTCAAAAAGTCCGGCGGCTGTTTCAGGAGAGACTTCTACCCCCACCCCGAGAAGATGCATAGAGCCAAGCAGTGTCATGGCTTTAGGGTGCTCATTTTCCACCGCCATCTCCAGCCACAGAGCGGCTCTTTTGAGGTCCTTACCAAGCTCAAGACCAAGACAATACATGCGGCCAAGGAGATACTGAGCGTCGGCATTGCCTTTGCTGCCGGCACTTTTAAAGTACTCCCTGGCTCGACGACTATCCCTGGGGACACCTTTGCCTTCCAAATAGAGTTCCCCCAGGGCAACACTGGCTTCCCAGATATCCTGATCATGGGCTCGCTCAAAGTATTCAACCGCCTTTTCAATCTCAGGTTTGCCCAATAGACCATCCCGGCTCATCAAGCCAAGCTTCCAACTGGCCTCCGGCACCCCCAGCAGCTGGGCAGTATTAAAATGCTCGTGGGCTCTATCGAACTGTTGCGGCACACCCACCCCGTCGAGATACATACAGCCCACACGGTAATGACCCAGGGGATCACCATCGATGGCCGCTTGCCGAAAACAACGAAAGGCCTGTTCAAAGTCGATGGGAACCGGGCCGTCATCCAGATACAACTCGGCTATCTTCACCATCGCGCCGATATAGCCGTTTTCATAAGCCTGGGTGAATAGCCTGAGAGCCATACTCTCATCTTTCTCAACCACGTCTCCGCTAAGATAATGTTCGGCAAGCACAAGTTGTGCCTGCACGATGCCATTTTCTGCCGCCTGGCGCAGCCAATCGATCTCCTGGTTATCGTATTCGATGGGCTCAGTGCTCAAAACTCTTTTTTTACTCCACGCAATAAACAGAAAACTCAGAACCCCTCTTGTCAACAAGCTCTTCACTTAAAAATCGGCAAGATGGTAAACCAACTTGATTTTAATAGATTTTGAATTAAAAGCGCCATTAAAGGACTAATGTAAAACCTGCCTCCTTGCCCTGTCCGGGCCCGACTATATTCATGCCATAATTGACCTCTAAAACTTACTAAATAGGTCGATTATGGCAAATGTCGTCGTGGGAATGCTTGGTCTTGGCACCGTAGGAAGCGGTGTGGTCAAACTGCTGAGTAATCACCGCACTATCCAACTTAAAAAAGTAGCTGTGCGGGATAAGAATAAAGCCAGGGAGATTTCGCCTGACTGCGAAATAACCGACGATCCCCAGGCCGTGGTCAACGATCCTGAAATTGAAGTCCTTATAGAAGTGATGGGCGGAGACCAACCGGCTCTCAAGTTAATCACCGATGCAATCAAGTCCGGAAAACATGTGGTGACAGCCAACAAAGAGGTCCTGGCTAAAAACGGACCGGAGCTATTTAAAATAGCAAGAGAAAAAGAAGTTGCTATTTTCTTCGAAGCTTCGGTGGCCGGCGGGGTGCCTTTGATATCGACCATTCAAAAGGGACTGGAAGCAAACCAGATAGCTTCGGTATTCGGAGTTTTAAACGGAACCACCAACTATATACTTTCCTCCATGGAAAAGGACGGACTGAGTTTTGATACGGTTCTAAAAAAAGCGCAGGACCTTGGCTTTGCCGAAGCCGATCCGACCAGCGACGTGGAAGGATTTGATGTGGCGTATAAGCTGTCTATTCTGGCCGCTCTTGCGTTCGGAAAGTTCGTCAGACCGGATGATATTTACAGAGAAGGAATTACCGGAATAGGCGAGGAAGATCTTGAACATGCGGCGGAATTCGGCTACCGCATAAAATTGCTCGGCATCGCCGATAGAGTCGGGGGCGGAATCTCGGCAAGGGTACAACCGGTTTTGGTACCACTGAGCCATTCCATAGCAAGCCTGTCGGGAGCAAGCAACGGCATCGTCGTGCGAGGCGACGCCGTCGGCGAATTGATGATGATAGGACCGGGAGCAGGTCAGCTTCCCACGGCATCAGCCGTGGTCGGTGACGTGGTCAACCTGGCCACTGCCCTGCGACTCCAAGACTTTGCCTCTTACTTCCATACCAATGTCGGCAGCGAATGGCAAAAGGTGGAGGACCCTGCAACCTGGGTCAGCCCCTACTATTTGAGACTGGAAGTAGACGACCATCCCGGCGTAATCGGCAGAATCGGCACCGTCTTTGGTGACAACAAAGTCAGTATCAGCAGCATCCTCCAGAGGGGCGTCGCCGAAAAAGTAGCCAGTGTGATCATAGTCACCCAGCCGGTAAGAACGGACCGCTTGAATAGCGCCATAAAAGAGCTGGAGAAAGAGCCCTTCCTCAAAAAAACAGCTTCCCGCCTGGCCATTTTCGAGGACAGTCCGGGCCCTGAAGAAGATAGTTAGGTGGTCCGTTTCTCCAGTGAAGACAGATGACAAAGCCAAGAAGAACGAGATGAGAGAAAGTAAAAGCCAGAGCATACTAGAGCGCTACAGGAAGTTCCTTCCTCTAAAAGAAGACTGTCCTATCATCACTCTAGGTGAGGGATTCACACCTCTAGTCAAGGCAAAAAATCTGGCCAGAGCAATTGGCAGAGAGGATCTGCAAATTCATTTAAAACTGGAAGGGTTAAATCCCACAGGCAGCTTTAAGGATCGTGGTATGTGCATGGCGATCACAAAAGCCGTGGAAGAAGGCTCCAGGGCAGTAATCTGTGCCTCTACCGGTAATACCAGCGCTTCAGCTGCCGCTTTCTCCGCCAAAGCCGGATTGAAGTGTTTCGTGCTCCTACCGGCAGGGAACGTGGCCATGGGCAAACTGGCCCAGGCTATTCTTTATGGTTCCAGGGTAATTCAGATAAAAGGCAATTTCGACCAGGCCCTGGACCTGGTCAAAGAGGTAGGAGAGAATTACCCTGTAACCATAGTCAATTCAATAAATCCCTATCGCCTGGAAGGACAGAAAACAGGCGCCTTCGAAGTAATCGAAAGCCTCAACCAGGCTCCTGATTATCTCTGTATTCCCGTGGGCAACGCCGGCAACATAACCGCTTATTACCGGGGATTCAAATTATGGAAAGAAGACGGAAAAAGTTCTTCCATTCCAAAAATGTGCGGGTTTCAAGCCGCCGGTGCGGCCCCCATGGTGCATGGACGTCCGGTACCGAATCCGGAGACCCTGGCAACGGCCATAAGAATCGGCAATCCGGCCAGCTGGGAATTTGCCAACCAGGCCATCGACGAATCGGGCGGTCTTATTGACGCTGTCACCGATGAAGAAATTATAGAAGCATATAAGATGGTGGCAGAGACCGAAGGCGTCTTCTGCGAACCAGCAAGCGCCGCCTCCATAGCGGGTCTAAAAAAACTGGTGCAATCCGGCAGACTGGAAAATGGAGGAGAACAACCCATCACCGTCGTCTGCGTTCTCACCGGAAACGGACTCAAGGATCCCAAAGCCGCCCTAGAGGCAAGCGCTTGCGACATAGACCCCGTCGAAGCGGATTTAAAAAGCGTGAGAAAGGCTATGGGTATTTAGAATATGGAAGAGCGCTCTAATCTGAAAAGAAAGAGAAAGCTGAGCGTTAGAGTTCCCGGCTCCAGCGGAAACCTTGGACCCGGCTTCGATACCCTTGCCCTGGCTTTCAAGATCTATTCTAGACTGAGCCTGGAAGTATGCCCGGAACTGGAAGATGGACCGGTAATCAAACTCGCCGGAGAGCATATTGATGGATTGAAAGATGATCGATCCAACCTCGTGGTCAGGGTGATTGAAAAGTACTTTCAAAAGACCGGAGCGGATCTCAGTCTTTTAAAAAGTCTAAAGCTCGAGATCAAGAATGATATTCCTCTAGCCAGGGGCTTAGGTTCCAGTTCTGCCGCCGGAATCGCCGCGGTTTGGGGGGCACAGTGGTTGGCCGGTCAAGAATTTGATCTTGACCAGAGTATTCAAGCCATCTCAAATCGAGAAGGACATGCCGAAAATTCCGCGGCCAGCGCCACCGGTGGATTGGTTACTGTTTCGAAGAACAAGACCGGCAGCTACGACTATATGACCCTGCCGTGGCCGGATTCCTGGAGCACCATAGTGGTAGTACCCCGGATGCCCGCAGAGTCCTGCCTCGCTCCGTGGGCATAAGCCAGGCGGTGACCAACATTCAAAACACCGCCATGGTACTATCCTCAGTGATTACCGAAGATGCTGCCTTGCTCAAAAAATGTCTATTCGATACATTGCATGAACCATTCAGGGAAGCTCTAGTCCCCGACCTGTCCGAAGTAAAAATGCTGCTTCGCAATAGCCCTGCACTGGGGGTAGTGCTGAGCGGGGCAGGTTCATCCATATTGACCCTGGTTGAGAAAAGCCAAAAATCAGAAGTACTTCAACTCCTCCGTGGCTGGAGAGCTAAAAATGGTAACCAGGCAGAAGTACTCGACCTGCAAGTCGACCATGACGGGCTGGTGGTGGAAATTGAGTAACATCAAAGTTTTAAAATTCGGCGGCACCTCCGTGGGGAACGTGGGAAGGATTCGTCATGTGGCCGGAGTCATAGCGGAAGCGGCCAATAGCGAAAAGGTTGTAGTTGTGGTCTCCGCCATGGGTGGTACCACAGACTATTTAATGCGCCTCGCCAAGCAGTGCTCCAAAACACCGGAGAAGCGAGAACTGGACTTGCTTCTCTCCACGGGAGAACAGGTCAGCATAGCGCTTCTTGCCATGACTCTGAACGATCTGGGAATCAAAGCGAAATCACTGACCGCTCAGCAAATCGGCATCTTTACCGAAAGTAAACACACCAATGCTCGTATCATAGACATAAAGAAAGAAAACATCCTCGAGCAGCTCCGGGAGAATGACGCGCTTATTGTCGCTGGTTTCCAGGGGATCACCGAACATGGCGATGTCACCACCCTCGGTAGAGGCGGTTCCGACACCACCGCCGTAGCCCTTGCCGCGCAGATAGAAGCTCTTGAGTGCGACATATACACGGACGTGGACGGAATATACACCTCCGACCCCCGCGTGGTGCCGGAAGCAGCCCTCTTAGACCGCGTCTCCTACAGCGAAGTTCTGGAAATGGCCCGGCTGGGAGCAAGGGTGATTCACTCACGGGCCGTAGAGCTGGCCAGGGTCTATAACGTCGATTTGAGAATTCGCAATACTTTCAAACCGGGTGAGCCCGGAACGCTCATCACTGGAGGAGATATGGAAATATTCAGAAGCATCAGCGCCGTTGCGGTGGACAAAGACCAGGCGGCGGTGGCGATCATGAATGTGCCGGATCAGCCGGGTATCGCCGGCAAAATCGCCCAGGCGCTCGCCAGCCGCAACATTGGCCTGGATATGATCATGCAATCTTTTCATCCCAGCTCAGGCCACAATAGCATCACCTTTACGGTCCAGGATGATGCCCTGGATGAGATCGGTGAGGTGATGAAGAGCCTCAAATCCGAACTCGGCGCAAGCGATGTTCAAACCGACCCCGACTGCGCCAAGGTAAGTCTTATCGGAGCAGGCCTCATGGAACAACCGGATATTCCGGCCAGGCTGTTTAATTCCCTGGGAGAAGCCGGGATTAATATAAAGCTGATCTCCTCCAGCGAAGCGAAAATAAGCTGTATTGTGGCAAGGAAAGATGCCGACGAGGCCGCGCGTCAGATCCATGCGGCTTTTGAACTCGCGACACATAAATAATAGATGGTCCGGTCAAGTGTATAACAAGCGGATAAGCGGTATAACAGAAATACCGCACCCTGGCAGATCGGAAGACTAAAACGTGGATAACCAACCAGCCCCTTCTTTGAACGATAAGAAGAGACAGAGCATTAGATTCGGGGAATTCCTGGCGGCGCTTGACGCCCTCGATACAGAGGAGCTGGCCAATGCCCTGTTCTCCTCCCAGGAGATAGGTATTCCCCTGGGACGAACCCTGGTGGTAAGAGGTCTGCTCACCAATGAGGATCTGGGTAAACTACTTGAGTTTCACGGACTCTACCGAAGAAGCCTGGTGGATTTTGACCAGATCAGACAAGCCTTTAGTATAGCCAAGCAGAATAATCTCAACGTCAAAGAAGCCCTGGAATCCATAGACTGCCCGGTGGATGAAATCGAATCAGTGCGCCTCGGTGAGCTACTTCTGGCAGCCGGCATTACCGATGTGGAACAGTTGAACAGCGCCCTTTCACTGCAAGAACTCTGCGGCTTGCCCCTGGGAAGAGTGCTCTGCATCCACATGAATATAAATGAGAACCTGGTAGATGAAGCCCTCAAGCAACAACGAAATATTCGAGAGAAAGAGACCAGCTACACGGAAGCTGTAGACAAGCTCAAATTCATGCTGCTCAATCTTGAATCGGAGAACATCAGCCCGGTCATAGACATTGATTTGCGCGACTTACTTGTAGCTGGAAAAATTTGCAGCGATCGAGATCTGGAGCCGGCCATCAATTTTGCCGTGGCCAACAACTTGCCACTAGAACAGGTTCTGGGTAGTTTCGACTGGATTGATGCCACCCTGGTATCAGCCGTACTGGGTCTGAGCAAGATGATAGAAAGCGGATACATCTCAGCCCACGAGGCGGTTAGCTTTCTGGTTAACCGAGAAGCGGTGGATACCGAAGAACAGGAGAGCCTCAATCTGCATAAATTTCTTCTGGCCTGTGGTTATCTGAGCCCGGAAGACGTCAACGAGCTGACAAAATTGATGGTTACCCAGGCGGTGGAATTCACCAAAATCATAGGCTTTAAGCTAAGCAAAAATACCACCAGAGAAGAGTTTAAAGATGCAATGTTGAATTGCTTCGAATCAGACACCCAGTTTGCCGACGTGCTGATCAAAATGTTCGGCGCAGACGATCTGGTAATCACCCACGCAAGAAACATGGTTGATCTGGTCAAGATCGGTGGAGCCAGTCTGGAACAAGCCATTCTCAGCTTCGCATCCCTGCGCAGAGACGTGGCAAAATTCCAGACCGCTCGAAATTCCTAGCCGATTTGCCGACTCCTAATGAAACCAGGCAAGTCCCAGCACCAGAAAGAGCATGGCGCATCCGATACTGACCCGACACATGTCGAGAGAGACAACCGGCAGTTTAAATCCTCTCAGCAGCTTCTTTTTTCTGACGCTCCTCAAAGCCAGGCAGACCAGGAGTATCGGCAGACCACAAAGATAACCGATTATATAAAAACCAAGAAAAAGCCAAATGGCTCCAAGTATTATAGATAGAGACATCGGATCAGTTCACCCCCTCACAAAAGCGAAGTAAATTCCATAGACACAACAGACAGACATAGCCAAAAGGGCTAGTTGCCAGAAGTGAGGACGTCTGTCCCGCACCGTGGTGTGGAAGAGAAGAAGCACCTGGAGAATCGGATTGAATAGTGCCGACAGAGGCACCAGGGTGAAGGTGATTAGCCAGAGAAGCCAATCCCTATCAATCGCCCTGACGAACCGAGAGAAGTTCTCTCGAACATTAAAGTGATGCTTATTCCGGCACAAATATATTCCGATGCAACTCAGAATAAAAGCTGAAAAGTAGAGTCCTATGATCAAGACAACAAGCCAGATATTAGAGAGAAAGTTAGTCATTGTTTTATTAGCGAAACTAGTGATGGACACCGTGGATCCAGGAGAATATGAATCCGGCTAGAGTGAAACCGAGCATTAAGTAACCACTCAGCTTCCAGAGATTTTCAGACCTCATATTCAAAATTCTCACCACAAAGGCACGAAGACTTGGTGCCAGATAGTTGAATATACGCGCCGCAATACTTCTAACGAACCTTCCAAGAAGCTCAAGGGCAGGTCTGAAGCTCTCCATCGCCATGAAGTAGAAAGACCTCAAGGCCAAAAAGATGATGTAAGAGATAACGGAAAATATGAACAATAAAAGATAACAGGCCATTTGCTACGAAACCTCCAGAAATAGACTGAAGCACGAAGATTCGAAAAGACCCATTGCTCAAGAAAAGCCCCCGAAAAGAAACGGGAACTCCGAAAGAGGACAATGCAAATTTTTCTAAACCAGTATTACCATAGTAACCTATAGAGTAGATATAGCTGGCTTTCCTTAATTTCTAAATAAGCATTTTGTGACACCAAATACAGAATCAATACTATATTCAGTGCAAATCGCCTACCGGGCTAAATTCTGAACTCAAATATCAAAACCCTTAAACAGCCTTTAACAAGACTCCTGAAAAAAGCGCCAGGTCCCCGAACCGTTGGAGCATGTAACATCCTTAAGGGTAAAAAACTTGTCAGCATCTGAAATTCTGCTTTATGCTAGTTTTTATATAAGCCTCAAGGCGTGGCGATAAAGGCGGGGGTAACTCATCATCGGGTTATTGCATCCATTGTTTGAATCAGTCCGAATCATCCTGGGAGTAGTTTTCCTGGTAACTTTTACCAGCTGGATTTCCGGAGCCATAGTTCTGGCCGGAGTCGACATAGTAAGAGCCAACCCCATGCGCTGGCTCGGCTTCGACTTCTGGAAATCAGGTTTCCTGATCGCTTTCTTGTTTTTGCTCTTAGGTCTTAACTGGAGCTAGGAAAAGAAGCTGTTCCAGCTACTCGCTCATGTCATCATCGCCGAAGAAGCCGTCATCTTCATCCACGGCTTCACCACCCCAACCTTCAATGTCATTGTCGAACAATTCGGTAAGCAGCTCCTTTATCTGGGCAGCCATCTCTTTTACCTGTTCCGGATCTATTAAAGAACCATCTTCGATAGCTTCATCAGCAAGCTCCAATAAGTTATCAACCATGCGGTTGACTTGATCTATGTCCTGCCGTGTGTCAAAACTCATCGAACTCTCCTGGGTAGGGGGATTCCTCTAATTTTAGTACCCATTAAGAGGAATTCTAACCCAATTGTCAAATTCACCGCCAGCCTTGATATTCGGGGGGTCCGATATATTTTAAAACCTCCGGGTCTTACCTGGAGATCAAACAGTGGGGCATGGCATGACGCAATTTTTTGATACCGTCATTAGTGACATGATAGCTGCGAGATATCTCCAGCTCCCTGAGGGAATCTATTGTGGATAACTTTTCCAGCCCCTCATCGGTGATCATTGTATTGCTTAAATAAAGCTTCCTCAACTGAAGATTTTTCAAAAAGTCCAGGTCCTGATCCGATACGGGCATGGAGTCCAGATATAGATACTTCAAATCCACGCAATCCTGGAGGAATGACAGAGCCTGGGGGTCAGAAAGATTTATGCCGGCACCGCCCAGGGCCAGGCTGCTCAGGACCTTTACCCCGGCGAGCTTCCTCATACCTTTACCTTCCAGCTCGTGACAATAATTCAAATGTAGTTCGTTCAGCAAAGGCATTGGCCTGACCACATCGAAGACCGCATCTCCCACATCCGTCTTTTGTAGGTCTAGACCCCTGAGGTACTTCAACTCGCGCAAATGCTCCAGACCGGACGCGGTAAATCCCTCCGAACCCTCGCAGTCTAAAAACTGCAGGTCTTTGATCATACTGACCTCTTTGAGATTCTCGTCGTCTAGCAGACAGCCGTTCAAACTGAGGGCGTTTAGCTTCAAATTTCTAAAAACACCTAAATCCACTCCCCGGAGGTCCTGATCAAAAAGCCGGAGAGCACGCAAAGACTTTTTAGTAGCGAGTTCTTTCAAAGCTCCTTCCAGGTCTTCTCCGCCAAAGAAACTCCATTGCTGACCTTTGTCCCGGGCCACGGAAAAGAAAGAGGCTCTTTTATACTTCGAAAGAGTTTTTGCTGCTTCGGTTTCAGTGGTCAATGTGTCTTCGCCCATCAGAAGGGATTTCATCGCGAAGAAGAAGGCG
>JAUIJG010000105.1 GCA_030431355.1 bacterium | reverse complement strand
AGCCTGGATCACAGACCGGAAGAAGGTCCGCAGAGAGGCATCTCCTTGCAAGATTCGATATCCGGAGAACAGCCCTTCAAGGTCATCTTGAATCCCACTAAACACAAAAACAGCGCCTGGCTGAACGATTGGACAGGAACAGAGAATCCGCTGATAACAATCGGCACAGACACACTCACCATGAACGGCGTGAACGCGAACAAGGTAGCCGGACTCCGCCCTGGTGACAACTTCAATGTTCCGCTGGTTATGGGAGGGCCTCCGTTCAATGACACCAGACAGGTGGTTGGCGTAGTCGGGTTTGAAGTAACACGGAACAACTTTCCCTTGAGCATAGAAGGAACCATCAGAAATCCGGCGCACATAAGAGGTACGCCCGGCAAACCTGATATCAGCGGGCTCTCCCTGGAAGGACAGATGTTCCTGGATCAGAACCAACCCTGGCATGTAAGCCTGTCCTACTAGCTAGTTCCCCAAAAGAATCGCTTAAGTCCCGGTATTAGAGTCGGGACTTACTCGATTGAGTATCAAACATCCCTGAAGGGATTGGACCCCAGACATCACACGGATGGATGATGCCCAATGCTCGATCACCCTTTAGTTTGTCACCTCAAAATTAGAAATTTCGATTCAATCACCGGAATCGGCGATGTGAATACCCGGTGAGGATGAAAAGATAGAATTGTACCCTGAGAGGAGATTTCGAACAGACAGACCATCCGTCCTGGTCTGGCTGACAAGCTGACAAACTCTTTAATCGGCCAAGTTCCGAAAGGAGAACCACATGGAACAGCGACCTCCCCACCCTGTAGGTCGCTGTTTCATTCCTTTAACTATTCTTCTTGCTCCGCATAGAAAACGCCAGGGCAGCCTGACCGAGACTAATGCCTCCATCGTTCGCAGGGACTTTGTGATTGGCTATCAATTTCAGACCGCGCCCCTTGCACTCCCCGGCAAAGAGATCCAAGAGGAGCATGTTCTGCATAACTCCACCCGATACGGCCACTGTGCTAAGACCGTGGTTCGAACAGAGATAGCTAGCCGCCTCTGCCATTCCCCTGGCAAGACCGAGATGAAAGGCACCGGCAATATCGACTTCACTTACACCTTTGATTCTCTCTTCCACCATCGACCTTATCGCCCCTCGCCAATCCAAAACATTCTGGTCGGAATCAAAGCGAAAATCATAGTATGCTCCCCCCGTTGCTCTTCTGGCCTTGTGCTCGAACCAGACAGCCGCTTGCGCCTCATATGTGATATCACCGTTGAATCCGGCAATGGCGGCAGCAGCATCGAACAGCCTACCTACAGAAGTTGATTTCCAACATTGAACATTCTTATCGAGCAGAGAGAGCGCCTTCTTGAAACGCGAGGGGAATTCAAATGGCGTTTGACAGAACAGCTCCAGGTCATTGGGAAACTGGCGAGCAGCCTTTATGGCGTCCTCTGTATCTTTGCTGTCGTCCAGGCAAGTCCACAGAAACCCTGCCGCGGCCTGGGCCGGACTCTTAGCGGCAGCGTCACCGCCCGGCATTGATGTCGGCAGTATTGAAGCGCATCGCTCGAAGCCGTCGGCTATGGAGCCCGTGAAGAATTCTCCTCCCCAAATGGAACCATCGTCACCCCAACCGGTACCATCAAATGCGATACCGAGCACCGGCTCCTCAAACATCTCATGTTCAGCGAGAACAGAAGCCACATGAGCCTGGTGGTGCTGAATGCCGATCACGGACTTTGCTTGACTCAATGACTCAGCGTACTGAGTCGAACGGTATTGAGGATGCCGATCATGCACTACTGTCAAATCTTCGAAACCTAATTCAAATCCGTCTCCGTCTCCGAATCCGATTCCGTACATAGATGTCAGATCACGAATAGTCTCTTCGAATGCCTCGGAACAAGACAAATGTTCCAGATCACCAATGTGTTGACTGACAATCGCCTGGCCGTTCACCACCAGAGCGACAGTGTTCTTTAAATCCGCTCCCAGGGCAAGGACCGGTTCAGAGTATGGCATCTTTGCCACGACATCCGGCGCGTAGCCCCGCGCTCTTCTCAATATATGAGGTCCGCAGGAGCTGGTACACACAATAGAATCATCCACCCTCCTTGCGATCGGTCTCTCTCCTACAAGATAGGCATCGGCGATATCGGCAAGATCTCTGAAGGCGTCCTCATCGGTGTAAGCGATGGGTTCACTTGATCTATTGGCGCTGGTCAGAACAAGAACTCCTGGGCAGCCATACTGAAAAAGTAGATGATGAAGAGGGGTGTATGGCAGCATCAATCCAAGATCCAGATTGCCAGGAGCGAGAAGATCGATGTTCAAGACGCTGTGCCTGGAGCCCACAGATTGCTTTTCTGTGGTCCGGCTGCGACACAATACAATTGGTCGGGCAATTGAGGTGAGAGCCTCTTCTTGTTCGCGGTTCAAATACACAAACTCTCTGGCAAGTTCCAGACTCTCCACCATCAACGCAAACGGCTTCTCCTTCCTGTATTTGCGCTCCCTGAGCAGTTTAAGAGCCTCATCATTAGCGGCATCGACGGCCAGGTGATATCCTCCGATGCCTTTGATAGCGACAATCTTTCCTTCCTTTATTAAGGATGCGGCTTTTTTTATAGCAGCTCTTCCTGTCAAAGAGAGAGCATTTGGGTGCTCTTCCACACCATCCCGAGTCAAATAGTAATTCGGTCCACATCGACGACAGGCCACGGGCTGGGCATGGAATCTGCGGTTCTCTGGATTATCGTATGCGGACTTACAATGATCGCACATGGGCCAGTCGGCCATGGTGGTGGCAGTCCGGTCATAGGGCAAGGACTTGATGATAGAATACCTCGGTCCACAATGGGTACAGTTGACATAAGGGTACTCAAAATGCTGGTCATCTTCGTTACCAAGATCATCCAAGCAACTGTCACATACCACCATATCCGGTGATATTCGTGTCACTATGTTTTTTCCCTGGCGACTTTCAACGATCTCGAATTCAGCAAAACCTTCTAGCCGGCAATTTTTAGAATTGACTTCATCCAGACGAGATGCCCGGGGAGCCTTGAGCGGAAGCTCCTCCATAAATTTATCCAGCTTCGAACTATCGCCTTCCAGATGAATCTCTACCCCGGCTTCATCGTTGAGCACCCAGCCATTGAGACTATGCTCCCTGGCAAGCAGATAGATGAAAGGGCGAAATCCTACTCCCTGCACTATTCCTTTTACTCTTACTTTGATAGCTTTGCTCATGGGACTTGTTCTTAAATAGTACTTGCGTGAATGAATTTAACAGATGCGGGGCAACTGATCGCCAACCAGCATGTCCACAATCCGGCTGGAGCCGTAGGGCGTAACAGCGGTAAGTTTGCCGGCCGGGCTCTCCTTTATCTCGCCTATTACACATGCTTCGTCACCGCCCTCCACAGCCCTCAATGCTGCCAGAGCTCGATCACAAGCAGACTCGGAGACCACCGCAAGAAATTGTCCTTCATTAGCCACATGAAGAACATCCAGTCCAAGCACTTCACAAGCGCCTCTCACTGTGTCGCGCACAGGCACCAACGCGTCTTCAATGGAGATGCTCATGCCGCTATCCTGGGCAAGTTCGTTCAAAGCAGTGGCCACTCCACCGCGAGTAGGGTCACGCATCCAGCGCACTTCATTACCGCAAGACTTCAGTAAAGCTTCAACCATGGGCCAGACAGAGCGACTATCCGATTGCAGATCGGCTTCGATATCAAGCTCCCCTCTGGCAAGCAAGATAGTGATTCCGTGGTCTCCTATGGGACCACTGAGCAATATCCGGTCTCCCGCTTGCAAAGACGCAGGATCAATGCAGACATTATCTTGAGGCTGCCCGACACCAAATGTGGTTATATAGAGCCCATCGGCTTTACCATGTTCAACCACTTTAGTATCCCCGCCTACTATCGAAACACCGGCAAGGAAAGCAGCTTCTGCCATGGCGGTCAGCTCCCGGTCCAGTACATCAAGAGCTGTTCCGGCTTCCAATATCAGGGTGCACATAAGTGCCAGCGGCTTTGCCCCGGAAACGGCAAGATCGTTCAGGGTTCCGTTGACGGAAAGGGACCCGATACTTCCGCCGGGGAAACTGAGAGGCTTTACCACAAAACTATCTGCGGTCATGGCCAATCTCGAATCCCCAAAAGGAACCAGGGCTGAGTCTGTAAGTTTAATCCCTTCGTTCACCAACTCACAGTCATTGGCAGATTGTTCCTGAGAGCATGAGTGAGAATGAGAGAAAGAGTGAGATTTAGACTGAGAACCCAAATGCCCCTGGGGCTGACCACTAAGCAGCCTGGGCACAATGAACTCTTCCACTAGGCGGCGGCTGGCTCTACCCCCGGAACCATGGGCTAGCTCAATCTGACGGTTCTGGAAATTACTGGTCAATATCTACTGCGCTCCACTGGCTGTCTTGTCCCGGGCATAAGCATACTGCGCGGCGCAGGACCCTTCCGACGAGACCATTAAAGCACCAATCGGTCTTTCGGGGGTGCACTCTTTGCCGAACAGCTTACACTCGTGAGGCTTCATCAATCCTTTTAAAACTTCACCACAAGGCGCGTCATCATGGCGCCTACGATAGCCCTGCCCTTCGGCGCCTGGCTCATCCCGTTTGAGACGATGACCGGAAAGCAATTCAGAAAAACGCTCCTCGGCATCATACTCTTTAAAAGCCGTACTTAGTCGAACAGCCGACTGTGGAATATCACCTAGACCTCGCCATTCAAAAACGGATCTCAATTCAAAGACCTGGTTCAAAACTTTCTGGGCTTGCCCGTTAGCCTCCCAGGAGACCACGCGCTCATACTGATTCTCCACCTTAGCCTCACCCTTGTTGAGCTGTTCAACCAGCATCAAGAGTGATTGTAGAATATCGAGAGGCTCGAACCCTGAAACGATAACAGGCTTCTTGTAATCTATTGCGATCTCCTCATATGCTTCAGCACCGATGACAGTGGCAACATGACCGGGACCGATAAAACCGTCGATTTTCATATCCGGATCATCAAGAACCGCTCGCATAGGCGGAATTACAGTGACATGATTGACAAAGACGCTGAAGTTTTTCAGCCCCATTTCCGCCGCTCTCATAACTGTCAGTGCTGTGGCAGGGGCGGTGGTCTCAAATCCGATGGCGAAGAAAACCACCTCTTTATCATTGTTTTCAGAAGCAATTTTCAAAGCATCTAAAGGAGAGTAGACCATGCGAATATCGTAGCCCCGAGCTTTCAACTCCAGGGGACTACCATGATAGCCCGGCACCCGCATCATGTCACCATATACAGTGAGAATAACATCCGGGTTTGCCGCGATGGCGAGCCCTTCGTCCATCCTGTCCATGGGTAAAATGCAAACCGGACAGCCCGGTCCATGAATTAACTCTATTCCCTCGGGTAGAAGCTGCTCCAGCCCAAATCGGTAAATGCTGTGGGTATGACCACCACAGACTTCCATGACACGATAATGCCGGTCGCCGACCAGGGCTCGAATCTCTTCGGCAGTTTTCTTAATAAGTTCCGGGTCGCGGAATTCGTCCACATATTTCATTGGTCTTTCTCCGGGACACTCGAAAAACCTTTTACTTGCCCCGAATCGTCCCTGCCAATAGAATCTTCGGCCGTCTCCAGGGCAAATGAATAGCCTTTCGCCTCTTCCTCTGACTTTGCTATCTCTCCCAGCCTTGCCAGAGTACCCAGCTGTTCCAAGGCCTGCTCTTCGCTAATCTTGCCCATGGCAAAGCCCACATGAATTAGAACCCAATCACCCACGCAGAGCAGATCATCCTTGAGTAAATCCACATTTACCTGGCGCTTCACCCCCGAGATGTTCGCGACGGCAAAATGCTTTTCCTCATCCACAAAGCTCTCTATTTTGGCTGGAATCGCCAGACACATGGCTTTTATTCTCCTGCGGCAATATGCATTATATTATGTTGGCAACCATATACAATTAGCCTTGAGGCTGATTGCCGGGCAGTCTTCGGAAGCTATAATAGAGGACCCCGGATAAAGTAAGAATGCACGAACTCTCCATCGCGAAAAGCCTGGTAAACCTGGCATTAAAAGAAGCCGCAGGCCAGAGTCGCCCTGTTGTAGCAGTCCATATTAAGGTCGGTGCCCTATCCGGGGTGGTGGATGATGCTTTGCAAAGCGCGTACCAATACGTTTGCGAAGCCACGCCCCTCGCTGGCTCTCAACTTATTATAGAAAACATCCCTGTTCAGATTTTCTGCGAGGACTGCCAGAAAACCACGCTCTTATCCGGAATTCAATCCTTCATCTGCTCAGATTGCGGCAAAGCAAGCGCAGATTTAAGAGCTGGTCGTGAACTGGATCTTGTAGCTCTTGAAGTCAGTGGATAGCTCGGCTAAGAACTTGGCTAAAAACTCGGCTAAGAACTCAGCTAAAAACTTGGCTATGAACTCGGTGCAAGAATCTCCTGACGTTCTTTAAGCAGTAGCTTCTTCAACTCTGGCATTCCGACACCGGTCTTACCGGAGACCTCTACTATTTGGGCCCGGGGATTTATCTTGCCAATATTCTCGATAGCAAGATCTCTGTTGAACTCACAAGCTTGAGCCAGGTCACTCTTACTTATAACCACTATGTCGGCGAATCTGAAAACCGGTGGATACTTGAGAGGCTTGTCTTCCCCTTCCGTCACCGATAGCAATACCACTTTCAACTCCTCACCAAGGTCAAAAGTGGCAGGACAGACAAGATTTCCTACATTCTCAATGAATAGCAGATCCAAATTAGCGATGTCGATCTTTTCGATGGAGCCGGCGACCATCCCTGCGTCTAAATGACAGAGAGTGCCGGTACTTATCTGGACCACCGGCGCCCCGGACTCCCTCAGACGTCTGGCGTCATTGTCAGTTTCAAGATCACCTACAACTACACCTGCTTTCAAGTCTTGGTTCAAAAGCTCTATCAAACTCTTTAGCAGTGTGGTTTTTCCGGAGCCCGGCGAGGAAAGAACATTTACAGCCAATAGACCAAGCCCTTTAAAGATCTCCCGGTTTTCCTCTGCCTTGAGACTATTATCTTCAAGAATACTCTTATTGATCTCTACCAGATCATGACCGGCTTTCGCTGCCCCAGGAACATGAGCGCTACTTGTAGAGTGACTGTGACTGTGGGCATTAGAATTGGAATGCGAATGGCTGTGGCTGCTTGTACGGCTCTCTGAATGCGCATGGCTGTGGGTATATACGTTTCCATTCTCGTCCACATGCTCGTGGGCATGGCTACTGTGGCCATGGTCAGCACCATCACCCGCATCAAGCTTGGCGTCCACCGGCAAACCGCAACCACACTCTGTACACATAACACCCTCTTGAACTTCATCTTTACTTCAGCAATCAAACATAGAGCAGATAGCTGAAAATCAATATGGTCAACACAAGCCAATTATAGTTTATAAAGCAACGTTTGATACAGAAGTATTTCCAATTTCACTTCAGCCAAAACGCAAAACAATCTCATACATACTCAAGATAAAATTCGCTAACTCAAGAAAAAATCGCAAAAATATGCAATACCGTCTTGCGGAACTATGCAGTTCTAAACAGTGTGGAGCGCCCAAAAGATGATTCTGATCCTGCGAAAATGGACTCAAGCAGCTTATGTAGTAGTCACAAAATTCTTGAGAGGAGAGCCGCAAATCAGAATGAACGAGAATGCAATTTCATCTGTGTACAATCAGGACACCTTCTGGAAGCCCTTCTTACAGGACATTGCCGATTCCCAGACACGAATAATAATACAAAGTCCCTTCCTGACTCCTGCAAGAGTGAACTATCTGCTTGAGCACCTTGGACAAGCAGCAGAAAGAAACATCGCCATATGTATTTTCACCCAGGAGCCCTGGATTAATGGCAACGTTCCCAGCAATGATAATTCCACTTCAGACAATGAGGAGAGAAAAAATAACAAGATACAAGAGACGTGCACTCTTATGAAAACAATTAGAAATCATGGCATCCATGTAAATACACGCAAAGGCATACATGAAAAGTTAGCGGTAGTAGACGACAAAATTCTATGGGAGGGCAGCCTCAATATACTGAGCCATTCAAGATCAAAAGAAAGAATGAGGCGTTGGAACAGTAAAGATGAGGCAACTCGTGCAAGAAAACTCCATCAGCTGGATAACTGTGACGCCTGCAAAAACAACTACTCAAAACTAACGAGCAAGGAAGCTGAAAACCGCAAGAACAAACAGCCTAGTTTCTTACTGAATCAGTTAATATTCAATCGAACTTTAGCTAAGCTGAATCAAGAACAACTCGCAAGAGAAGTAGGGATTTCCCAAAGCAAATTGTGCAAGCTGGAGAAAGGAACACGGAAGTTGGCTCTAACAGACTTGGAGAACTTAGCGAATGCGCTAGATCTCAAACTGATGCTGATACCAAAGAGTGCAGTTCCTTCGGTATCTAGCATAATAGTCAATAGTCGAGACCATGACATTACCAATGGTGAGTGAAATTTAGCATATTCCTCTCCGACTCCGCCGCTTTATGCCACTTTGGCATACAGATCTGCCAATTCCTATGCCAATCTGGCATATTCCTCTCCGACCCCGCCGCTTTATTCCACTTTGGCATACAGATCCGCCAATTCCTATGCCAATCTGGCATATTCCTCTCCGACTCCGCCGCTTTATGCCACTTTGGCATACAGATCTGCCAATTCCTATGCCAATCTGGCATATTCCTCTCCGACTCCGCCGCTTTATGCCACTCCGCACCAACAACCTAAATAGTAAGCTAGAGCTAGCTCCTCGGGGATTCTGAAGCTAGCTCCTCGGGGATTCTGAAGCTAGCTCCTCGGGGACTCTGAAATCACCTCCTGACTTTTCACAATAACTTCACGCTACATTCATATACTTGGGTCCAGACTAGACGAATAGTCTTTTCCCCTAGCACAGCCACATTCTGGTGCGCGTCAAATCCATGGCGCCTGCCCGGAACATATTGTTATTGATTCATCTCCCGAATGATATTCACCCTCTTTATTGAGAGGTGAATTCAAAGCAGCACGCCAAAAACAAACCATGTACACTCCGAAGCCAAAAACAATCAAAAGCAAAGGAAGGAATCAGAAGGGCAATCTGTATGTTCTGTATGTGGGGCTGATTGCTCTATTAATTGGCGTTTTCTACACAGGCGCCAGCATAACGCTAGACGCCATCTGTCAGCATCGCGTCAAACATGCCCTGGAAGCAGCGGCTCTCACCTGCGCCAATAACCTCTCACAAATAGTTATTAACGATCCATACTGGGGCTACATATCACTCACCGACCATCCCCCCATCGGCAGCGACACCATGGCCGGTGACAACGAACCTCTACCGGTAACTGGCATCAATACTATTATCGGCACGACAAGACAAGAACTGATTTTGGCTCACGCCATAGGCACCACCGAAGCTATAGGATGTGCAATGGTCGACGTGAGAGAGGCCAAACGCGCCCAGAGAGACCTGGAAGATTACCTGCGAAAAACCCTTGCATCAGACAAACCAAACTCTAGAGACATTGATGGAAACTCGGTAGATCCTATGGGTGAAGCCGGAAGAGTATTTTCAGAAAACACAAGAGAGCTACTTAAAGAAGGCGGATACAAACTGGAAAGCCTAGCCGCCGACCTGGGTTATTTGAACGGTGCCAGCACCACTAATACAAGGATATCTTTCTCAATAGAAAAGCCGCAATGCAAAAGAAGGAAAAGCTCGCAGAGAACTCCTGCATTTGTCAATCTACCAGTAAAGGGTGAATCATTCTATTTTGCCGGTCTTGGAGAACAGTCCGGTCTTCTGGCGCCGGAAAAATTCTGTCACGGAAACGGAGAACAGGTTTGCTCCATAGTAAGGCTGACAGCAGTTTTGCATAAGAGAGCAGGAACAGAACAATCTGAGGAAGTTACACTTAGCTCCCCGAAAGCGCAGTCGGTTGAATCCGTAAACAGCTTCAAGTTAAGAGCCTGCGCTCAGCCTTTCCATATGGAAGATAAAACAAAGCCACCGCTAATGGCGCTATCGCTACCACACGGACTACCGGAACATGTTAAAACCTTGCGGGATCTCCTCACCGCGCAATCCCTTAACAACAAAATTCCAGCCTTCACGCCAATCGGTGGAGACTTCCCCCAGGAAGCGAAAGCGACTCTCAAGCCTGATATAGACAAGCCGCAAACGACTGTTCGTGCTGCTTTCACAAGAGCATATCTAGACTGGATCCGTGCAGCCCATCTAAACGCGGATATAGAATCCGCTATCGCGATCTTAGACTCGAATATAGAAAGTGAACTTTCATCCTGCCCATCAAGAACTCTACTTTTGGGCTTCGACGACAACGGGAAAGCTCAATTCATTAAACCCAAAACAGTCCCTTTCAGAAATCAAATAACCCAGGAGAATCAACTATACTGCCTCAGCTTGAACTCTATCCAATCCTCACAATACTGCTGGACTTTTAAACTAAGAGATCAAGTACATAGACTCGGCACTCTAAATGGTGGCAAACACGCAGGCCAGGCGATGGCTTCAATCGCTTATATCAATGAACTCAAGACCCTGACAAAAAGAGAAAGCCGCTTTAATTCACAAGCTCGCTTCGCAACCAAAGCCGGCAGTCGATACGACCAATCCAGACTAGCCGTAGAAATAGAGATTTCCTCCCCCCATCATTTGAGCCTGGCCAAAAGCCCTCTTGAAGGAGGCTTTTAGAGATGAAGAATAGGAATCGAAAAAGAGATGGCGCGACCATACCGGAGTTTGCAGCTTGCTTCACAGCTTTCTTTTTCTGCATCTTAATACCCTGCCTCAATATAGTAAGCTTTGCCGCCTCCTACGCCCTGGCGCAATCGACCTCCTACAGCATCGCCGATAGGCTCTCCAACGAACAGAATCTGGAGAGCCTGGAAAAGGCGATGGAGAAGACAAAACTTGACCTAAAAAACTCAGGCAGCCTGAGAGCCTTTAGAGTCTCACCCGATAGAGAGAAGTCCATAAAATTGGAAATTGCGGTGGAAGACCTCAAAGGCAATGAGAAGCTCATTGAATTCAACAACCTACTCAAACAAAGACGGCTAGACAAAGAGACTCCTTCAGCTATGACAGAGAACGGCATCTACAGATACAGAGTCACCACAAATTTTGTCTCTTCTCCGGTGGTGGACCTTCGCGCAATCCCCCTAGTTGGGAATCTTCCTATTGTCTGCGAGCCGACGCCGATCAGTATTGTCACGTACCGCTCGACAGAGCACCCTGAAATTCTGACCCGATAACCCATAGCTTCTTAAGTTTTACTCTGCCACCAAATGCTCCGGGCAGTAATCTGTCTATGCCACAAAACACTCATTAAAAGCCAACATTAAAAGCCAATATCAAAAGCGTATTCACTGACTTCACGCAAGTTTCATGGATCTTTCACGCTAGCTTCACGATACCTTCACCTTGGTTTCACGTAGTATCACCTACAATGCTGTTCCAACCATAAAACCTCTCTCCCCGCAGCACCAATTCGGAGGCACCTATAATGATACGAGCCGACAAGAGCACTGGCAAGAATAAACGAAACACGGGAAGCAAGCGAAAAATGCTATCTGCATCCGCCCTCCTGGCACTTGGTCTTTTGGTGTTCTCTCAACCGGTGGAGGCAAAGAACTACTATGTATCTCCGTCTGGCTCCAACGGGGACGGTAGCAACTGGAAACAAGCCTGGAACGAATTGGACCAGATCAACTGGAACCTGATAGAAGCAGGCGACACCGTAGTAATTGACGGCGGCAGACGCAGCACCACATATCATACCAGGCTTGTCATTCCTGTTAGCGGCGCGCAAAACAATCCGGTATCAGTGACCCAGAGTAGACACCCCCACCACTCAGGCAATGTCATCATTTCCGGTATCAATAATCCTATCTCTTTTCCCTCGGGGCAACCTGCCCACGCGCAGTATCCGAAACATCCACCAGGCATAGAGATAAACGGCTCCAACATCCAGATTACAGGCAACCGCAGATGTGGGATACAAGTGTCGGACCATGCCCTGGTCGGAGTAAAAATCAAAGAAGACACTCAAAATGTTCTATTGAACAACATAGAGATCAAAAAGAACGGTCAACACAACTTCTTAAACGACTTCGGCGGACTGGTAGTAAACGGAGGCAGACACAGATTCCACAATCTGAATGTACACGACAATGGCGGTAGAAACGTCATCAGAAATAGAACCGGCGCCGGTAGCTTGCCTTGCTACTTTACCTCATGCTGGGTATACAACGAAGACAACGGATTCTCCGACGGATTCGACTTCCGCTCGGACAATCCCATGAACAATGGAAGCGCCGCCGTCGGCCTCGATAGAGTCTATTACAGCGCCATCGGTCCCGGACTGAACAGCGGTGTTCGTTTTCTCGGCAATGCAGGCGGTCTATACCTTGCCGAAAGCTTAATGCTCAACGCCAAGCAGACCAATTTTACAGCCAGCTCAAGAAATACAAATACGCGAATCATACTTCGCAATGTCACCTCATTCACCACCACCACCAACCCATTAGGTTTGAGATCCAGATGCGAGAGGACATATGGAACAGTAGGATGTTATGACATCTTCTACCCGCAGCCTAACACACGGTCGAACATCCGCGGAGGCAATACCGCAAAATTCTATATCTCCAACAGCATCTTCTACGGCGGTGTTGTCGGCTTCAGCGAATCCAGCAATCTGACATCTCGCAGAAACTATCAATATCATGTCACCGGCAATACCACCGCTCTGGCATCCACATTGACCGACCATCTTTTCTGGAGCGCTGTTGCGTCCATTCCCGATGATGTATCGTTCAACACAATGGCAAACACCAACTTCATCCTTTCGCCCAAGTCGCCCGCCCGGGGTGCCGGCACAAGATATGTGAAACGAGCCAACATGTTCGGCAGCAGGCACGGAAGGTCGGGAATGCTGGCAAGAAGATAGCAGCTTTAACCGAGAGCCCTGTATTCTCCGAGAGCGGAAGCAATTCCGCTCTCACTCCATTTCTCTTGCCAGGCCGACAAGCTCTGTGCTGAAGTGCTGGCCCTGTTCATACTTTCTCTGGTACAAACTTATAACAGTCAGGTCATCGAGCAGGCTTTCGTATTCTTCCTCATCGGAGACAAAAGCGAGCATCTCCTGCCAGTTGCGCTCCACCGAGCCAACCACAAACAATTTCAACGGCACGGACAGATATGGAAGCGCCAACAAAACAATCAAATACTGGGGCAGATACCTGTAGGGTGCTTTCTTCTGCCCCTGGGATTTTGAGAAGTTCTCGGCAAGGGTAAAATATCTGGTCGAATCGCCCCTGTCTCCCAATATTTGGGCGGCATGGCCAAGCTCTGTGTAAACAAGCTTCTGGTTCCCGTCATCTTCCACTTTCTTAAGCTCTTCGAGTGCCGCTCCTATATTTTCATAGGCGGAAGCATTGTCTGCCCTTGCGGCGGCACAGACGGACATCAAAGCATAGAGTTTAGCGATCTCACCGGATCGGCTTTCATTGGCCGAA
>JAUIJG010000104.1 GCA_030431355.1 bacterium | reverse complement strand
TTTACCCACCCGTATTTGGATGGCGACCGGTAAAAAGGTCTATCTGTTCATTACCAGGGGCTTGCTGGGCTGGGAAGATCGCACCGGTCCTGAAGAGAGGGACGACAGCAGGCTCTTTGTCAGGAAAAAAGTAGAAACCAGAAGATGAAGCCTGGGCTCCATCTCCTGGCGTTCCACTGCTCGTGCAGAGACAGCTATGTTTACCTGCCGCTTGATGCAGGAATCTCCACCAGGGATTTTCTCTCACCGGACCACATCTCTATTTGATGATTGGGCGGAGGAGGGGCCTCTCCTGATTGCAGTGCTCCTTCCGGGCTCATGGGCAGCCCTTCTAACTCTCGCGGAGTTGGTGGCTCGGGCAAGGGAAGACCTCCGAGGCTGGTGAGATTATTACCGGCACTGGCCAGTTCATTCTCACTTGACCTATCGCCCTTTGGGTAGAGAGCTGTGACATCCACCGTGGCTACCGGTGCAAAGTCGCTCTTGTTTCTCAAGGAGAGATAGAGTTTGCTGGCTGCTACTGCTTTTACCAGCTTCTGGGCATCTTCCGGATTGACAGCCACCGTAACGGAATTGGTTGGAATCGCGGTTGTCTTGCCGCTGCTTTTTTCAAAGATCTGACCTACCGCGATCACTGTAACATTGGATAGAATGGGGGCTACCTGGGTGTCCGCTCCTGTGCCAACCATGCTCATTACATCGACATGGCTGTCCGGGGAGACGAATCCGGCAACACCGGAATTGGTGTCAACCGCGAACGTCACGGCACGCATTCCTTTCGGTAATCTTGACTCGAAACCAAGGGATATGCCTATGGGAGCCAGATCATGCTGGGATAGAATCTGACCGGGCATGAGGCTATATTTAGCTACCCTGCCGGCGGCCATGGCCGTGGATGTAATCGCATCCGGTGGCACTTTGTTCAGGTTGATTGTCTTCTCTTCCAGAGCATTGGAAGAGATAACGGAACCTTCCTGGATGTCCGCTGCTATCACCACCACTTTTCCATCGACTCCCTTGAGTTTCTCTTGAACCTCTGCCATCTTTTCGTCATATTCCTTTTGTTTGCCGTTCAGCTGGGCAGTCACCAGAAGTGTGGTGGATACAGCAATGCAGATAATGGTCAGAAGCTGCACCGCTGGTGGAATTCTGGACATGGCAATCATCAGGCTGCGTAATGGATTCATTACGTTACCTCCTTTGAAAATTTCGTGAAAGAAAACCCCGCATTCCCATTAATCGCTATTTGACCGGTCCTGGTAATAGGGAAAACCCTGAACTACCCCACGCCTTTTCCTGGAGAGGGCTTTAGAAACCGCCAGGCAGAGCGGTTTTCATCCAGGTGTTTTAAAGGTTTTGCAAAAATCGGTCATTTGACCGATGGGAAACAGGTCATGCTGATGATGGTTGACTCTTCGGTTTTTAGATAAATTGAGAGTAGATGGCAAACTTCAGACATACGGAGCTTGCTGTCTGGTAATCAGGGCAGAGACCGGGCCTTAATTTCGCAAGCAATCTAAGTGATTATTCAAAGGATAAGCAGAATGAACAGTAATAGTGATTCTAAGTTCTGGTTGAAAGAGTCCAAGAAGTCTCTGGGCGATACTCTCAATCGTATCTCCAGCTTTAAGCTTCCTGCTCAGAAGCCAGCCAGACAAAAAGCTCCGCAGCAAATTTCGCAGCAGCCTTCGCAACAAGGTCCCTCCGATTCTTACATTCGAATGGAGCAGTTGGATAGAGCGACACATCTCTATTCTTATAGTGCATTTTTGCAAGAGTTGGAGAAGCACTCTCCAGCCGGTTCGGAAAAAAATGTGGCGGCGGTGGATCTCTTCATCCGGTCATTGAGACCCGATGTTAAGGTTACCTGTAGTTTTAATCAGTTACTGAAGAGAGGCTCAATAGAGTTGGTTCGGTGCGAAGAGTCTGTTCGAGCCACGGAATGTATGTGTCCGGATATGGAAGCCATGCAGGGTCGTTCTCTGATTTTGAACAAGCGAATCAGGTTTGATATCAATTACCAAAAGCAATGTATTGTCTTGACCAATGTCACCGGTTTGCAGATAGGAATAGACGTGGTCGGCAACTTTATACAGGCTGAAATCAACAAAATGACATTCCGGACCTTTGATGGAAAGGAGTATTTGCAGGTTTTCTATGTGGAGAATCCACTAGCTAGAGTTAAAGCTGAATTGAGCAAGCAGGTTTCATTTATCAGAGCTGCTTTTCTTTAAAGCAATGGAAGTTGTTGTTGGATGATACTCCGAGAAGACTCGAGCTGACCCGAGTCTTCTCGGCTTTTTAGAGGGAGTCTCTTTTGTTCATGGAGTTAGGCAGTCATTCTTGTTTCTTCATGTGAAGCATGGTGGTATTATCGGTGGTGCAGCGATTTGACGATAGCGGATAAAGTCCGTATAATTAAATATGGCTAATGGGCTGTCTTTTGCTCCGGTTCGTGAGTGAAGTGGTAGCTCAATTAGGAATTTTTTTCAGGGAGGCAAATTTGATTGTAAGAGTTTCAGAGAACGAAAGTATAGAAAAAGCGCTCAAAAGATTTAAAAAGCAAGTTCAGAAAGCTGCTATTTTGTCTGACTATAAGCGCAAGCGTTATTTCGAGTCGGCAAGTGAAAAGCGGCGTAGAAAGGCTGCGGCTGCTGCCCAGAGACGCAAAAAGAAAAGACACCGCCGATACTAAAAACTAACGGCGGTATCTAAAGTTTGAAATTTTAGAGTCGAAAGCTAGGACTCATCACCATTGCCAGAGAACTGATTATAAGCGTTCTCCAGCTCTTCTGCAGAGCTGTATCTACTGATTTTTTTGTGAAGACGAAGTTCTTCAAACTCGGCCAATACTCTAAGCTCACCTGAAAGCTGCCTCAAAAGCGGCAAAAGTTCATCTTTGTCTTTGGCTTTTCCTTTCGATTCAATCTGAGAGAGTGTGCTTACTATTCGTTCTCTTCTCTCTTCGTACTTTTGAATCTCAGGGGCAAGATCGTTGTGGTGACGGACCTGGGCGATAAGGGTATCGTCATGATTCAGGTGTTCTTCCACATCCGTAGAGATTCCTTTTATCTCTTTTGTGATCTGTTTTTGGGAGGACTCGGAAAAATCCACTATCAACAAGGACAGCTTATCCAGCGTGTTTTGCCGGTGTTCATTAATCTGTTCCAGAACGTGCATTTTTGTGATTTCCGACATGTGATATCTACCTCTTACACAAAGTATTTAGTAACGGATGCCTTTTTTGTTAAATGCTCACAGCATTTGTTATCAGAGTTAAGCCGATAGTTGTATGAAACCAACTGCCTGACTTACCGCCCAATCGCCATAAGCGAATATCGAAATAATGTGGCTGGATCCCTGATTTGATATGGAGTGTCATTCAAGAAGCACTTTTGACAAGGCTTCTTTGCAACAATGATCTCCATCCGATCATCTTCTACCCATTGTGAATGTTTCGTATCCATCTGTACAGTGCGCATTCGGCTCCCCCTCGTCTTGATGAAATGCTTCAAAACTTGCATGGATACTACATTCCGAGAGAAGTTCGGTGTCTGGGCAGCTTCAAACCCTTTGTAAAGAATTATTAATCGCGTTTAATAATTCGTGGTTGTGCCATTCCAGGTGGTGGCAAAGATAGTTTGACTATTATCAGTGGGTTTTGGGAATCGCAATCTCGGCATCGTCGTCATGACCCAACTTTATTGAGTTATGCCAGGCTTCTACCGCTGCTTTCAATTCGCTGACCGATTGATATCTTTTCTCTCTTTCTGTCTCCATCGCCTTGTTGATGATCTGATTGAGCTGAGAAGGTTTCTGCATTGTTCGGGCATAGGCTTCCACCGGTCTGGGTCTTATTTCCGGACGGCAGTGGGAATTCATGATCTGCATGACATTCTTTGAGTTGAATGGCACATTGCCGGTAACCAGCTCATAGAGAAGACAGCCAAGGGAATAGACATCGGCTCGCGGGTCCAGTTCTTGACCGCGACATTGCTCGGGACTCATATAAATGGGCGAACCTACCACTGTTCCAGGCATGGTTAGAGCTATGGTATCGTTTCTCGCCTTTGCGATGCCGAAATCCACCACTTTGAGCTTTATATTAGTAGCGTCCACCACAACAATGTTGGCCGGCTTAAGGTCTCGGTGAATAATTTCCATCTGGTGGGCGCAGCTGAGCGCATCGCTCAGTTGACTGATAATCGGAAAAACCACTTCCGACGAGCTTGCCGGACCCTTCTCTCTGATGAGGTCCTGGAGGGTCGAGCCGTCCAGAAATTCCATGACGAAGAAGGCTTGTCCGGTGGCAGGATCATTAATACAACCAAAGGTTTCGACAATGTTCGGATGCTTTAGCTTGCCGTGCATCTGCACTTCTTTGGCGAACCGAGCAATCAGGTCCTGCTCTTTAGAAATTAGAGTCTTGAGCGCCAGGTACTTACCTGTGCTGTTCTGGCGAGCTTTGTATACCCGGGCCATCGCACCCTTGCCAAGAAGCTCCAGGATGGCATAGTCCCCAAGCAGGGTTTTACCTATCCATCTATCCTCCGCCACGTTCTCGGACGCCATCGACATTGACTTGCTTTTCTCCTCTGGCTACTCAGAATTTTATTCCACGATTGCAGAAATTCCCCATCCCCCGAAAGGGTAAATACTACTCCTTTTTCTCTCTTATTACTAACCAGTCTCAAGCTCAGTGCTGCTTTTCCTCCGGAAAGAGGCGAAGAATCGAAAAGATTGGGGAATAAGAGAATATATGCAAGATCAGGATCATTTCAGACAGTTTCCATGGCATCAGAATCTAACATTCCAAAAGAAGTAAGCAAGGACGTTCGTCCCGAAGGTGCCGTAGGCGAAGAGTCCAGTGGTAGAGACTCTCTTCTTGAGGACCTCAGTACGACTGAGGATTTCTCCCCTGGAAATTCCGGGCGGACGGCTGAATCCCTGCCTGAGTTGACTATCGTGGATGCCGGAGATGATCCAGAGAAAGCAGTCACTAAAGTAGCAGAGACCGTTACCGAGGACGAGTCTGGACCGAAGCTAGAGGCTAATCCTGATTTTGAGTTTAAGCGCTCCCATCGGAAACTCCCTATCGAGGGAACCGAGGACCTGGGCGAAATCATAGATGGCGTAGCCAGAGAGTATCTGGGAGAGGATTATTCAACTTTCTCGAAGGATCCATCCCTTATGTACAGCTATGCCAGGGCTTTTCGCAGAGCGCTGGTGGATATTAACGGACTATCCGCAGACGAAAGCCTTTCTGGAAGGAAAGAATTGATAATGCCAGGTGTAAGCCAGAGCAACGATTTTCTCTTTCAAGCCGAAGGAAAACATACCTATTGGTCTCTGGATGATTCGACAACGGTTAGAGACGATGGTACTGGGGTGATTCGAACCGATTACCCTGATGGCAGATATCAAATAATCAACCCTGATAACAGCAGAGAAGAGCTGGATCCGTTCGGGGTAATCCAAAAAACTCGGCAGTTGGAAGACGGAATCTGGTTGACCGAAGGCAGCGACGGCACCTACAGGAGAGTAGATACCCGTGATAACACGATGGAATCGAGGGATACCGATGGATTGGTTACTCGGGTGGACAATGACGGTAACTCCAAGATTTTTGATCAAGATGGAAAGTTGATAGGTGAAGGATTTTTTAGCGGTCAGTATACCCTCAAGTACGAAACCACTGATGATGGCATAGTCAATACCTTGTACAGTGGTAGTCGCGGAGAGTTTCGTCTCACTTTAACGGAGCTCAAGGACGGAGGATTGCGAGTTCGAGAAGAAGGCTCCGAGACCGACCTGGAGTTTGTTGATTCTCCACCGTTCGATAAACTATCCGATTCAAGGGAGAAGCTTTTGGCTCTGGTAGACGATTCTGTCGATAGTCCCTTGATGAAGGCTAAGTTTAAAGCCGATATGATCCGGTTTGAAAACCGGGCCAGGGAGAGTGGACTGAGTGCTGATTCGGTGGAGAATTCATACAAAGCTCTTTCACGACTGCTGGATAAAAACGTTGACGGTGTTATCGATGAAAGAGGTCGAGAGCAACTGGCGGGAGAGGTGGTCAGTAATTTGGCAAAACCGTATACGGTATCACAAGGTCAGCACGGTACTTGCAACGTCAAGATCCTCGACGTCCTTTTGAACGCGAAACATCCCGACAAAGTGGCGAATATGATTTCAGAAGTTGCCACCACAGGCAAGTATACTCTTCCATCCGGAGAGGCGGTGAACGTGCCCGCCGGTACCCTTAAACCTGCTCAAGACGCTTCTCATCATCCGCGCTGGAATGGAGAAAGAGGGTTCGCCGGACAAATTTTTGATTCCACCGTGATAAACGCTCATTTGCAGTCCAACAATATGTCGTTTCGATTCGATCAGGTGCCGATAACCGATGAGATCAAGTCGGGTGATGTTTACGTTGACAATAAGACAGACGAGGTTCTAACTGGAGTTGATGGTAAGCCAGCCGAGTTCAAAGGGCTGTATGTGAGTCAGATAGTGGAAGCTTATCGACTGGTTATGGGGAACAACGACTCTTCCAGGGACTGGATTCTTGACCCTATCAGCGATACCGGTCCAACGGATGGAATCCGAAGATATAACAGTCCTGAAGAGCTAGGAGAGATATTGACAGCATTGAAAGAGGAAGGAGCATTTCCTTATCCTATTCATGTGAATGTCAAAATGCCACCATTCTGGAGGGATTCGGGAGCAGGTTGGGTTGGAGGCAGTAGCGGTCCGGGCAACCATGTGCTGAACATAACCGACTATGATCCAGGCACAGGTAAGGTGAGCATAGATAATCAGTGGAGTACTTACAACGACAGGAATACAGCCGATAGGGCCGTGCCTCTGCAACAAGTCTACAACGCTTCGCTCTCTTCGGGAATGCTAGAAAGTCAATTGTTCAGACAGGCTGATGCATCCTTCGAAGGTAAATCCCCGATAGATTTTGCCCGACATCGTCTGGAGGTTTTCAATCAAGCGATAGAAGGTGGAGATCCTGAGTATCTGTCAGGCAGTTACGATGAGCTGGTGAGAACTTTCGCACGCACAATGCGGGATACTAGACCAGGTGAGGCGGGCAGTTTGGAAGCCTATAACCTATACAACAAGCTGACTCCTGAAGGCAAGCTCACCGTTCTGGAAGAAATGACTGCGGGCGGGCAGGTATCGGAAGCGTTTACCGAGGCTGACTTCAACAAAGACTTTATATCCATGGCTGAATATTATGGAGTTGCTCCCCTGGATTTTTCTCGGGGTCTCGCCAGTAAACCGACAAATCTTGAAGATGCCAGAAAAGCAGGTCTGGACGGCAATACAAGGAACAATGTCACCTATCTTAAGGGCAAGCTTGCTCTCGTCCAGATACTGAATGGCTTGCCGGAAGCTCATCGGTCTCGGTTGCTGGACCAGAATCTGATTGCTTATGAAGCACTTCAGGATAGAATCCGACAGAGTATGCTTGCCGGAGCGGAATAGATAGCACCTCTGCCTGTTTGCCGGTGTCACAGAGCGGTTATGTATGGATGTTATCCATATAATAAAGTTTCTATGGTCCAGCTCGATGGCGTTTCCCTTATTACCAGCTCCAGATTCAGTCGATGATGCGGCCTCGCACAGTAGCTCCGAGGGTATTGCCACCGGGCGCAAACTCAGGGCGGCTGTCTTTGAGCCTGGAAGAGATGGCTTTGAGATCAGTCCGGCAATATTTAGACCGGAGAGCGAGGACTCTCTTCCCCGGGTGATTCTCGCCGGAGAACTTCTCGAAGTCTCCCCGGGGCAAAAAAATCTTGATACTTTTGACTATGCAATCCAACCCGAGTCTTATCGTGCTAAGGGTGGTGAGACCATAGAAGAGGTCGTTCGCCTCAAGTTGCCTACTTTTATGGGGGAAGCTTACAAAGACGTAAAAGATAGCTCCAGTGAGGAAGCGATCATCTCAAGTTTCACTGCGGCAACTCTTTCCATAAATGGCATTTCCAGGGAGTCCGCGGGAGAGCTGAAGCCCGGACAAGAGCTTAAACTTCCAGGAGTTTCTCCTTTTGGAGACCCTCTCTGGAAAGATGGTGGAAAGACCTCGCTCTGGGGGTTCGAGAACCAGACGGTTAAGGGCTCAGATGGGGTAATTGAGAGACGCTATGATGGCGGAAGGGTGGAGATAGAAAGACCCGACGGCAGCAGTTTTACAAAGCATGAGAGCGGTCTTGAAGAAAATTCCAGAGATCTGCCGGATGGTAGAAAGATTACTGAAAGAAGTGATAACACAAGCACTATCTATGATCCTTCAACTAGAACAACTGTAAACAGGTCAGCAGAAGGTGTTTTCGAGACCATAGAAGAGAGCGGACGGAGAACGGTTGAGAAGCCGGATGGGAGCAAAGAGATTTTCAATTCTGATCGATCTCGGATTTTTGAAGATGGAAAAGGAAACCGAACAGTAACTGACGCAAGCGGAGACAGCATAAAGACCGACAGCACCGGTAGGGCGATAGGATACGGCTTGGAGCGCGGGAAGTATACCCTGGATGTGGAAGCCGGGGATAAAGGCATTGTATACAGGGCTCAGAGTAAAGATAAAGAGAATCCTGATTTCCGTTTTGACTTGAAGCGTTCCCAGGACGGTACTCTCAGCTTGATAGAAGGTGGAAAAGATAAAGGGTTTCCCGATATAGCGAAGGAAGGACCAGGCAGGGCAATTCTGGAGCAACGAGAGCAACTTCTTGAGCTTGTTGAAGAGCGGATAGACAATCCTATTCTGAAAGCGAAGTTTCTAGCCGACATGATCCGATTTGAGAATCGGGCTAGTGAGCGGAATCTGTCTAGCGAGAAAGTTTCCGGAACTTACAGGGCTGTTTCAAGGTTGCTCCAGCCGGATACCGGGGGCAATGCCACTAAATTAGGTGCTGATGATCGTCTTGTTCTTGCCGAGCAGCTAATGGGCAACCTGGCCAACCCCTTCTCTATAAGTCAAGGGAACCATGGTACTTGCGTTTTGAAAAGTCTTGAAGTGGGTTACTCTATAAAGCATCCGGATGTGATATCAAAATTAGTTGCAGATGTCGCCGTGGATGGGAAGTATGTCACCGCTAATGGTGTCGAAGCAGAAGTCCCTGATTCGACCTTGAAGCGAGAAGGGGTAGCTAGTCTCAACCCGCCGCCTGAAGGAGAGAGAAGTTATGTAGGACAGATTGTGGATTCCACTCTCATAAACGCGTCTTTCAAGATCGATGGAGCGCCATACAGACTTGAGCAGATGGAAGACCTGAGAGTCAAAGAGAAGTTGGATTCCAGCGATATACTGGTGGACAGTAAGACAGGAAAACCTCGCCTGGACTCTTCTGGAAAGCCTGAATTCTTCAAGGGGATGTCTGCTGTGGATGTGGGACGTCTTTCCCGGGAGATTCTTGGAGCTGAATATGACTCCGGTGACAAGGTGCTGACTGCCAGGCAAGTCGATGGGTTTGGGATAGGTCACTTGCATATCAACAGTCTGGACCAACTTAGGAAAGAGCTGGCTTCCAGAAAAGCCGGCAATTCGTTGCCCAGCCAGATCAGCATTAATGTGAACATGCCTCCCTTCAAATCTGATACCAATGGTTCTGGTGATTCAATAACTCTGGATTCGGCTGGATGGCATATGGTCAATGTTGTCGAATATGATCCTCAAACGGGTAAAGTGAAAATCGACAATCAGTGGAGCAGGAATGCAGATCGTCTCACTGATGCAAGATCGGTTTCGCTGGAGGAGTTATATCAAGCTGCCCAGCCGCCGGAACAGATTCTTAAGGATATTGCCGGTCGAGTTATCGCGGCCAATGAACATCGCTCACCTGCCGAGAGAGAGTTGCAAGTATTGAAGGAGCTAAAGAGAGTTAGCGCAAGAACTAATCCAAGCTATTTCGGCGGATTGTTTGCCACCCAGGGTGAGAAGTTGGGCCGTGACTATTCTAAATTGGATTTGGACTCTAATTCTGATTCCGATTCCGGACAAGATATCATGCGCTTTTTCGAGGAGTTACCGCCTGATGGCAAGATTGGATTTCTGTACGGTCTGGCAGGCTCGCCAAAAGCGATTCAACGGTTTGGAGAGGACAGGTTTGGGAGATATTATGCCGAAGCCGGTTTGGAGTTAGGGTTTGATGCTGAGACGCTGAAAAACAACAAATCCAACATCCAGCGAGAGATATATTTTCGCGGATTGTTTTATCTGATGAATGAATCTCAGAAAGAGGCAGTTCTGCGGAGATTGAAGCATCCCTGAAAGCCTCTATCCAGGTCATTATTCGTTAGTTCTGCTCTTTGATCTTTTCCTGCACCCATTCAGGATAACTGCTGGCGAAATAGGGACCGGATACCGCTTTTGCGCCTTTTTCCGACCAGGAAAAGAGCATCCATGCGTAAGGCTTTGATTTGTATTTATCCGGCAAAGGAGGTAAGTTCTCGGTATTTTTGACCATGTTTTGAATGAATAATACTTCTCTATCCTGTCCTTCTTTTTGGCTGAAAAAGTGGGAATCGGCAATCTTTCCGTCTTCTGCCAGTTTTAGCGCTGCATAGACACTGCCTTTTGATTTTGGTGCTCTCCAATTTTTAAAAAAGAGGTCCCGGAATTGACTGTCAAATGAATTTGGTTCAGTACTTATGGCGGAATTGTTAACTTTGCTCCCACTCGCACTTCCCGTTTTCTTCTTCCTGTCCGGATTTATTCCGAAGCTTGAAGAGTAAGAACCATTTTTGTCTTTGGTTTTTGATTTCCAGTAGTCTTTATAGACTTTCCAATTGCCGTCTTCTTTGACAATGATAAATTCACCGGTCATGGTGAAATTGCCCTGGGCTTTCAAAGCCTGTTTCTCAGCGGGAAGAGAGGCCGGTTCCAGCTTATACTCAACTCTTTGGGGTCCGGCTTTTTTACTCAATATTTTGACTTTGCCTGGTTGCTCTTCTTGCATCATCTCAAGCATGAGCTTGTCGACATTCATGTCCCCAGGTGCTTCTTTTTTCATTTTGTCCATTTCAGCCAGCTGTTCTTTCCTATAGAAAGGTAGCAAGGTTTCGAGGCTTTTGGCTTTTTTCACCGTGGCGTAGTAGTGGTGCAAGAACTTGTCAGGATCTTTGATGCTGGCTTTTGATTCTTTTGTCGAATCTGTGGACTTAGCCATTGCCGCTCCGGCTGATATCAGATTGATTGCTGGGGATGCCATTGTGGCTAAAACAAGTAGAGATACCAGTTGGGATTTGTAAGGTCGGCGAATAAACATCAAGAAACTCCTATTCTGCATGTCCGAATATCTACTTGTCATCGACGAATTATCGACGGTACAGTGTACTTGAATTAGGGGGAGACCGCCAGTTTTGCCGCCGGTAGGTGCAGCGCTTTGGTTAACTAGTAGCAAATGACGATTCAGGCAACTCTTCTTTTGGATGGCTATTTTCTTCCACTGCTATTTCATCAAAGTAGTGCCTGATGGCATACTTGGGAGTCGTGTCCTTGACGATTTCGCCATGGTGAAGCACTATCACGCGATTACAAATTTCTTGCACCGTATCCATACCATGGGAAATAAACAAGACTATATGGGACTTATCTATCTGCTCCAGAGTCTTTTCGGTCGCTTTCTCCGTGAACAATTTGTCTCCAGTCGAAAAGACTTCATCAAGCATGAGGATGTCGGATTCCAGAGACATGCCTATGGAGAAGACCAACCGGCTAATCATGCCGGATGAGTAATACTTCATTGGCAGATCGATGAAGTCGCCCAGACCGGAAAAAAGAATGATCTGGTTTTCTATTGCCTGGGTCTCCTTGAAGGTTTTGCCAAGCAGGGTGCCGGTGAGATGGATGTTTTCTCTACCGGTCATTTCAATATCGATGCCGGTTCCAAGCTCAATTAGCGGAGCTATACTTCCGTTTACAACCAAGTCTCCTGACGTCGGCGTATAGATTCCGGCAATAAGTTTTAAAAGAGTGGACTTGCCGGCACCGTTCAATCCGATTATTCCGACTCTCTCTCCGGCCTCAATGGTCAAATTTATCTTTTTCAGCGCTTCGAATCTGACGCCCTGCTCTATTTTGGGACCCTGGCCCAGCATACGGAGGGCGGTCTCTTTGAGACCAGGGGATTTGTTATGGTAGATGCTGAACTCAAGGGTCACATCATTGAGTTTGATGCATGGTTTCATATCTATAACCTGAATACGATGTCGTCTTCTTTCGAGCGGAGTACAAAGAGCGAAACAATCAGGGTTCCAAAGGCTATGAAAGCGGCGATGGACCACTCAAAAAGTGATGGAATAGTTCCGTAATAGATCAAGTGCTTGAATAGATTGACGAAATAGTAGAAAGGATTCAACAGGAAAAAGACCTTTACTTTTTCCGGCACCTGATCAAGAGAATAAAAAATTGGTGTGAAATAAAAGAGAGTGCCTATTACCAGATTGACTATATGACTCAGGTCTCGAAAATAAATTGTGGCGATGGCGAGGATCATAGTAAGGCCGAAAACAAACACAGTGGTTATGGCCATTGCCACCGGTAGTAAAAGAAGAGTGGCATACATAGGAATGCCCAACCCGACTACCAGGGCGGACATACTCAAAAGACTCAAAACAAAATTTGTGAATTCAGTGGCTACGGTCACGGATGGGAAGAATGACTTTGGAATCCTCATTTTCCTGTGAAAGTTGGCAGAATCTATGATTGAAATACAGCCAGCACAGAGTGTATCTCTGATAAAGCTCCAGGCGAGGATGCCTGATACTATGAAGGCACCATAACTTTTAGGATCTCTACTAAAGAGAAGGGAAAAAATAATTGTAAGCGATAAAGTCGTCAGTAACGGATTGAGCAAACTCCAGGCAAATCCGAGCACCGACCTTTGATACCGCTTAGCCAGCTTGTTGGAAGTCAGGGTGATAAGAGCATGTCTGAACTCCCAGAGCTCCCTGGCAAAATTGAGACAAAATTGAAAATAGCCAAGTTTGCGCTTCCGCGAGTTCAAGTTTGGCATCGTGGATGATGTCAAATTCAACTCTTCTCTGGTGGTAGTTTGCGAGGTTCGACTGCTTTCGGCATCGACCGCTTCTGCAACTATGTTGACCATCAAATTACCAAGCAACAGGTTGGAAACTCTCCAAATTACAGGACCTGCTAACGGTTTACAAGGGATACCGGTTAATATGAATTTGCTTGCGCCGGCAGAATAATTACCAAAAAGGCAAAAGCCTCGAGCTATTAACTCGAGGCTTTTACAAATCCTGGCACCGGGCTATCTTCCCAGGCAGTCACCCGCCAAGTATTGTCGCTGCTAACCGTCTTTACCGTCGTGTTCGGGATGGGAACGGGTGTGTTCCGGTTGCACGGGCACCAAGAACCTTTTAGGGTCCGATGTCTATAAGACATCAATCGGTGATGGAATATAAATTTCCCTCTCCTAATGAAACCGTATTTGGTTTCACCCGAATAGGAGATGGAATTTATTCCAAACCCTGAAAACTGCATATTGAAAGTAGGTATTGACTCACACCAATTTGTTGGTTAAGCCCTCGGATTATTAGTATCGCTCGGCTACGCGCTTGCCTTGCGG
>JAUIJG010000568.1 GCA_030431355.1 bacterium | reverse complement strand
GCTAAATTGTTGAGTGTCTTTGCCACACTAGGATGATTGGCACCATAGGCTTTCTCATCGATCTTCAAAGCACGAACAAGGAGCGGCTCTGCTTTCTTGAACTCACCCCTGGCGTCATACAGCTCGGCAAGATTATTGAGAATCGCCGATAGACCAGCATCTTTGCTTTTATCCTCAGAAACTTTCTCTTGAATTTTGAGGGACCTGACTAAAAGAGGCTCAGCTTTATCGTATTGCTCTCTATCCATATAAAGTCCGGCCAGGTTGTTCAAACTGTTGGCAATGTCGACATGGTCCTCACCCAGCTTCTTCTCCCGGATTGCCAGGGAGCGCTGCAACATCTTTTCAGCTCGCCTGAACTTACCTTTCAGGTCATAAACTTCAGCCAGGTTGTTCAAAGTGGTGGCAACATCCAGATGCTCTTTGTCGAGCTTTGCTTCTCTAATTTCAAGGAGACGCTTGAAGGTCTTCTCCGCTTCGTCATATTTGTCTTCGCTCAGGTAGAGAATTCCGACGTTATGCAAAGCTTCCGCGATTTTCAGGCTGTCCTCACCATATTTTGCTTCCTGCAATTTCAGGGACTTAAGCAAAAGTGGTTCTGCTTTTGCGAAGTCAGCCTCCTTGAAATATATGAGAGCCAAATTGTCCAGACTCTTAATATATTTCGGGCTATCCTTTCCTGATTTGGCAGCTTCTGTCCTGGCTTCGGTAAGCAACTTCTCCGCCCGGGCCAGATCCCCTGCCTCATAGGCTTTTAGCGCTCCGTCCGTGGTCTCTTTCCAGGTACCGGCTTCCGCTAAGGCCGAGGCGCCAAGCACCAGATTCAATGCCACCAATGACGAAAGTAGTTTGACTTTTCCAAAACGCATCCGAAACTCCCTCACTTTTTCTCAGATCCAGGACAGTATAACCAACTGAAATACAGGGTGGATTAATCCTAATCTGATTGGGCAGGCTTAAAAGGCTTGAAGGAAAGAAAAGGTTTCCCTTCCCAGGCACCGAGACCGACAACCAACGGTCCGGCAGGGTCCAGGGCAAATTCCAGGGCTTGATTGCCTCCCCTTACCCGTTCCACCTTCGAATCTTCAATCCAGGACCAATCAACCGTACAGACAGCTTCTTCCAGATGAGGCAATTCATTCTTTTCAACCACGGTAGAGACGATGGCGAATTGCTCATCCTCCAATCCAGCCTCCAGTAACAATCCTTTGCCGTTCTTCAAAGCGATGGCAAACTTTCTCAAGCTGCTGGTGGCGCTCTCGATCTCCTGCCCTAAAACACTTTCAATATCCACTTTCACATCCATTAATTTATCCGGACCCCAATTACTCTATTAGCAGACAACTAATATACTCTAGTTTGTGTGGATACCACGGTGAACATTCTGCCAAGTAAATTCATCAGCAAAGACTTGATTGTCATAGGAGCGGGAGGAGCCGGCCTCTTCTGCGGAATGCAGGCCGCAGCCCTGGGTCACAAGACTTTGCTTCTTGACCATGCTCCGATGCTGGGTCGAAAGATTCTAATCTCCGGCGGAGGACGGTGCAATTTTACGAATATATATGCCGAAGCTCGCTCTTATGTTTGTCGAAATCCACATTTCGTCAAATCGGCGCTTTCTCGATATACCCCCGGGGATTTTATTGAACTCATAGAAAAGCATGGTATTCCGTACCATGAAAAGAAACTGGGTCAGCTATTTTGCGACAGAAGCGCCCAGGATATCGTAACTATGCTTGAGAAAGAATGCCAAGAATATGGAGCGTTGATCAAACTGAATCAGAAGCTGGAGTTTGTGGCCAGGGTTGAAGACGGGCGTTGGAGCGTGCTCTGGGGAGAAATCAGGCCGGATGAGATCAAAAGTATTGAATCGCATTTAGAGAACTCATCGGATCCCGATATAAAAGAGAAAAGGTTTGCCGTAAAAAGTAATGGGAAGGTCTACTGGTCGAAAAATCTTGTGGTGGCCACAGGTGGACTTTCTGTTCCGAAAGTAGGAGCAACCGATCTCGGCTATTGCATCGCCAGGGAAGCCGGTCATCGAATCATAGAGACCGAGCCAGCCCTGGATGGTTTTGTCTTCAGCGAAAGAGACAAGAAAAAATATGGAAGACTATACGGTATCTCCTGTGACACCATTTTGAAAGTTGGGGAGACCGCTTTTAGGGAGAATATTCTATTTACTCATTTAGGTCTTAGCGGACCAGCCAGCCTGCAAGGTTCCCTGTACTGGAGGGAAGGTGATGCAATAGAGATAGACTTCTGCCCGGATCTGGAGCTGGAAGAGTATTTGATCAAGCTGAGAAAATCCGGCACCAGAAAAATTCTCAAGTCAGTAATCTGCGAACTATTGCCGAACCGCCTGGCAGAGAGGCTTTTAGAACTAGAAAAGGAGTCCCTCACGGATAAAAAGGTAGCAGAGCTTTCGAACAGCAACCTAGAAAAACTGAGCGAACATTTGAAAAGACATAAAATAAAACCTGTATCCACAGTGGGATTCGTCAAAGCTGAAGTCACCAGGGGTGGTG
>JAUIJG010000103.1 GCA_030431355.1 bacterium | reverse complement strand
AATGAGTAGCTGCGCTCCTCTTATTATCAGTGCCTCTTCGCTGTCATCAAATAAGTCTACGCTTCCATGGCCCAAACAGTTGACCACGAGGCAATCGGTAGGCAGGTTTTCCAGACTTTCTCTGGTCAGGATTTTACTCTCTATTATGCCACCGGCCTCTTCGAAAGTTTTTCGAAGATAGTTCAAGTAGACCGGCATATCGCAAAAGTAGCTATCGAAATACCAGCCAAATAGATACTGAGCCCCCGGTCTCGCCGGTGGATCTATGGTGGAATGTAGTTGTTTGGGGCTACCATCGAATCTCTGGAAGTTCATTCTGCGATCGCTCAGGGGTGGCTCCGCCGGCTCCTGTTCGTAGACTTCAAAAATTCTATATTTTAAAACGCCACTTCCAGTAGTGTCAAAGAGCTTTTTAAATATCTTCTGGGAGTTATCGCTGATCTCTTCTAGTCTGTCCACTTTGAGATTGTGGGGATAGGCCGAAGCCATAGCGTAGCTGGTCGGAACCAGTGAGTTGACCTTCTTTCCGGCACCGGCTTCAGGAACCGAGTCAGTGAGAATGGTGACCGGCCTGTCTCCACTAACCGATTGCAAGCAGATCGCTGTGGTCAGACCGGTCACACCGGCACCGAGAACTATGATGCCCCTGTCTTTGGCGCTGGTTTTAGGCAAGTGCTTCTTCCAGGTCTTTTAAGAGCACATCTGTCGGTTCAATCCCCACCGAAAGTCTGATGGTATTGTGATTGATGGCAGAATTTCCTGTTTGCGCTTCCGGGAAGCTGCGGGCATAGAATAACCACGCAGGGTTGGCTATGGATTGGGTAAAGCCGGTTCCGAAGGCGATCTTGAAGCTGTTGAGTCTGTCCAGAACCGTGCGCATTTCTTTCTCTCCTCCTTTTACGTCAAAGGCGAGAACACAGCCGAAATCTTTCATCTGGCTCTTGGCTATTTCGTGATCCGGATGGCTTTCAAGTCCAGGATAAAGAACTCTATCAACTTTAGAGTGAGATTCCAGAAATTTGCCTATGGCAAGGGCTGATGAAGCCTGACGTTCGGTTCTTAGTTGATAGGTCTGCATGCTCTTCCACAGTTCAACCCCTGCATGGGTACTCAGGGCATCGCAGTTCCATACATTGGTGTTTTTGATCTTTTTGACCATCTCCGTCGAGCCCATAACTGCACCGCCCATGACGTCACCGACTCCGGAGGCGAATTTAGACAGGCTGTGAACGATGACATCCACCGGTACGTCTCCGTGTTGATGGAAACCGGCACAGGAGTTGTCCAGCACGGTTATGATGTTGTGTTCTTTTGCTATGGCGCAGCACTTTTTCAGATCCACAACTCGGGTCATGGGGTTGGTGGGAGACTCCAGCATCATGAGTTTTGTTTTGCCTGGTTTTATAGCGCTGGTGAGGGTGTCAAGCTCATCAATACTGATCATGGTTATCTCAACACCGAATTTCTGCAAAATTCCTTCGGCGAATAACCTGGTGGATTTGTAGCCCTCTTTGAGGATGATCATATGATCTCCACTTTCTAAGAGAGCCAGTAGACTTGCAGCAATAGCCGACTTCCCGGTGCTTGTTACCCAGCAGGTTTCGGTTCCTTGAATGTTCGAGAGGAGCCTCTCCAGCGCGGCCAGGGTCGGATTGCCGTCGCTCAAATATACCCAGCCGTCTTGCTTGCCGGCAAGCAGCTCTTCCCAGCTCTCCATGGTGGGAAGTGAAAAGCTGATGGTCTCAAAAGAAGGCACCACCAGGGGATCGTTTTTCTGTTTTACAGCCCAAGTTCTCTCTACCATGGTAATCTATCTCCCTTTGCGTGTAGAAATATTCCGGTTTCAGTGTTGTTGTCTATTAAATTCAGGATTGCTTTTGCGGAATCTTCCGGCTCCGTGTCCGCGTCTATGGGGCCGAAGCGGGTTTTTACTTTGCCGGGGTCAACCGATATCACTTTGATATCGTCAGCGCTAAGCTCATCGGCCAGACAGCAGGTGAACATGTTCAACGACGCTTTGGCAATTCTGTAAGAGTAGGTGGACTGGTCGTTGGGAACCGTGCCGCTTGAGACCCATTCGACGGAGCCGAACCGAGATGAGATGTTGGCAACCACTGCATGCGGTGCGTTTCTTAAAAACGGCAGGCAGGCTTTGACTATTCTTATCGGTCCGAAACAATGAACGGAGAAGAGTCTGCTCAATTCGTCTATGTCTAGACCTTCAATGCCGAATCCGGATGCTCCATGACCTGCGTTATTAACTAGTAAATCGATCTTTTCTATTTGCCCATCGAGAAATTCCCTCAGGGTCGCCTCTGTTGAAGGCTCGGTTATATCGCAGCGAATCGGCAAAATGTTTTTGGGGTCGAGGGTGAATAGTTCCCGAACATCTTTGATGGAGCGGACCACTGCCACCACTAGATAGCCCCTGGAGAGCAGCTCTTGAAGCAAGGCGCGACCGATGCCTCTGCCGGCTCCGGTGACCAGGGCTACCGGTTGGTCAATCTGGTCATTGCCCTCGCCGGCCTTGCCGTCTATCAATTTGAACTTTTTCTTTCTGTCGCTCATGATCTTCCTGTCAGAATCAATTTGTATCCATTACTTCGAGTGTCTTTTCGTCCAAAAGGAGATTTTTCGGCAAGGGGTCTCCGTGGGTGCCTATCTCCATATGGTGGGCAAGATAGCCTGCCGTGTTCGGAACCAGGAATATGTCTCCGGCTTCCGGCATGTAAGGAAGGTTCAATCTTCTTTTGAAAATGTAATCGCTTTCGGAGCAGAGGCATCCGGCTATGAATGCTCCTTTGTCGAGCTGGTCTCTTCCTCCCCGGGAAAGTAAAAGCGGGTCCAGGCAGAACTCGGCTCTGAAGGGTCTTAGATTCATGCGATTGGCCGCCACTCCGACAAGGGCATTGCCGGCGGTATCGAATTTGCGAAAAGCTACTTCCATGAGTGATGCTCCGGTGTTGTCGAGAAGGGCTCTGCCCGGCTCGAAGGAGATCTTCAGTTTCCTGTCCTGGAGCTTTGTGTGCAGCGGTTCCGCCTTGCTGTCTCCGGGATCGACTTGATCTAAAATCGAAGCCACAAACTTTTCTTTGGGAATCTTGTTGTAGAACGGATAGAGATCCGCTTCGCCTTTCAACTCTCCGTCTTCTTTGTAGAATCCAAGCCCATCTTGATTGAGATTGAAAGACGGGGATTCTCCGAGCACAGCCGCTTTGAGTTGCTTCAAATATTCATCCCATTGGGATTCATCTTCCAGATAGTTGATGAGAATGCCGCCACCCAGATCCAGACCTTTTATCTCAATTTCGTCTTCGCCCAGGTCGTCGATCACTTCAATCATCTGAAAGGCTGCTGCTGCCCTCTCTTCAGGATCGTACTTGTCGATATGGGCATGGAAGACTTCCAATTTGAGCCATTCTGTTTTATGGACTTTTTGGGCCAGATCCCGGGCGTCTTTTATAGGGAAGCCGAAGCGACTCTGGATAACTCTCTCTCTTGTCTGGAAGCCGGCAAAGCGTAAGCCTATGCGAGCCTCTTTTCTGATCCTTGCGGCGCATCCGGCGATGAGGTTGAATTCGTCTTCATTGTCTATAACCAGAAGACAGCCTTCTTTTATGGCAGTCTCGACAAGGGCCCTGGTCTTTCCTATGGCTGTTACCACGATTTTTTCCGCCGGTACACCCAGGGCAAGAGTCTCTTTTACTTCGGTAAGGCTTGCTGTATCGACGCCGATGCCTTTTTCTCCTGCTCTTTTGACAAACCAGGGAAGTTTATTCGCTTTTCTGGCGAAAAAAAGTTCTCCTTCCAGACCCCTTTCGAGCATGGGACGTTTTAGTAAGTCTATGTTTTTCTCAAATTCGGAAAGGACGGTCAGGTGCAGGGGGGAGCCGTGGTTTTCCAGCCACTGTTTTGTCCCGGACCAGTCCTGGAGAAGAACCGATTCCATCCAGGGGGCGAGTTTTGCTCTTAACGGTGGTGCCTTGACTGAGATTCGCTGGGGTATGCTTATGTCCATCTTCTCAATGGAGATCCTCCTCTTTCACCGGATGTACAGGCGGAAAGTTGCTCTCGTCCAGGACTTCGAAATATTCATCTATGTGTTGCAGGGGCGAATCACAGCAGAGGAATATGCTGGATAGTTTGCCGTCCTTGCTGTTTTTCACCATATCCGAGAGTTTGCCCTCGGTTTTTAAGGATTCTAAGTGTTTGAGCAGTCCGGCATAGTTCATCCCGGAGCTGGGTCCGCCCATAATGCCTCTTCTTAGAAGTTTGGTGCTGGCGGCAAAACTCTCTTTTGCTTCCAGATCGACCCTGGCGCTGGCAATGTTCTGCCAGTCGAAGGTGACATCTTTGAGCAGGCATTCTTCCCGGGGACCGGGAACCGCCTGGCCTGGTGCCGGGCAGCAGGCGATTATGTCGAGATCCGGTTTTCTTTGCTTCAAGTCGCTGGTGAGGCCGACCATGGTGCCGCAGGTACCCAGTCCCAGAGAGATGATATCCAGATTGCCCCGGGTCTGTTCCCATATTTGCGGCGCAAGATGCTTCGCAAAACCTTCCGGATTATCAGGATTGCTGTATTGATTGGGGTTGAACCAGCCTTCTCGCGCGCCCATGGATTCCGCTCTGTCTCTTCTCGGTTTGACTTTGCCGAAGAGTTCGTGGCCAAGCGAGGGATGTTTATATAGCTCTATGCCGAAGAGACGCAGCATGCGCTCCAGACCGGGGGAGAGGGAGTGATCTACGATGGCGCATGTGGTATCAATACCAAATAGCTTGGCGATTACGGAAAGGGACATGACCGTGTTTGAAGAGGAGCTTTCGATCACGTTTTTGACGCTATCAAGATCTCCCCGGGCGGCAGCGTTGGAGAGCATAGAGAACGCCGGTATGGACTTGATATTCATCAAGGGCACCAGAGGCATGAACTTGGCGAAGATTCTTACGCCATCCTCTGTATAAGGATTCAGATCTCCCGGCAGTTCTACCAGGGGTGTGGGCTGATAATTCTCCGGGTTCAGGTAATCTTTGAGGCTGTTTTCTCCGGAGTACACGGAGTTGTGCACCGGGGTGACGGTCGGCTCCTGACTGGTGGCAGTGCTGTGGAATTTGATCGGTCTTATGTTGACCGGCACAACCTTGCCTCTGAGGGTCCAGCCAGCCGCAAGCTGCTCGCTGGCGATGCTTATCACGGTTAGGAGCCTGTCAATCTGGAATTGATTTTCCGTTCCTATGGAGAACCGGAGGAACGGCGGCTCGAAATCTGTGGAAGGGGCTGTAACATACAATCTTGATACATCGAATCCGAAGCTGGTGCTGAAGGCGACCGGTAGATTCATTTCGCTTGCCAGTTCGTGGACCTTGTTTTCAAACTCTTGATAGTGCCATACCGACTGGAATTCGGGACAGAGACTCACCGACATGATCGGACTTCTGAACCAGTCCGCGTTATCCTGCCCTTTGTCCGCCCAGGATATGGCGTTGAATATTCCCTGGTGTAGTTGGATCTGTCTTTCCAACTCTCTGCCCACACGTTCCATGTTTTTGGAGTGTCTTCTCAGGCGGCGTTCCAGTCTTTCTCTATTGGGTCGAGGCAGGCTGCCGGCGCTGCTGTCGGATATATTGGTGCCCAGGCGCGCTCTGGTCGGTTTGAAGCTTTTGTGCAGATGTTCTTCCCCGTCCAGGATTATGATGCCTCCTGTTACGGCGTCCATGCCGAACTGATGATGTTTGGCCAGGGATTCTACAATTACGACGGAGACATGTTCCGGTAGATTTTTCAGGAATCCTTCGGGCAGGAGGGAGGCGGGCATGCAGGTTGTATCTATGACGATGGTGGTGGGTTTCGATGTTTCAACTCTGGCCCAGGTCATTATCAAATCAAGATCCTGGCTTAGGACGGTACCGCAATTGGTGACGGCATCCACAAAGATGATTCCCGGCTGACTTTTGCGCAGGTGGCTTATTAATGGAGTGCTGTCGGCTTGGGTGTTCAACTCTTCAAGAGCTGGGAAAAATGCCTTGGCCAGGTGGATGTTCTCGAAGTACATCGGGGTGACGGCAAGCGCGTTGCCTGCAACCTTGATCTCATCCCGTAACCAGTGGAGCACTGTGGAAAATGCTGCCATGCCGCTATTGGTCAGATAGGAGCGAATTCGATCGGACCCCAGGTGGCTGAGATATTCGGTGATGAATCCTTCTTCGTAGGCGGCTGAGTCTAAATGACCGTCTCTTTTGTAGTCCAGTACATGCTCTTCAATCTTGTGGCTCAGTCTATTGCCGGTGAGCGGATAAGATGCCGCGTAAATTGGGCTCTGCCAGTCCTGGGCGCAGAGAAGGGCGCCTTTTATTTTGTAACCTTCCCGGAGATGGGCTTTCATTTCCAGGAAGTCTTTGCGAACATCCTGGAGGATCTCTTCAAGATCTTTCTCCTGGGAAAACCGGGCCATTCTTTCTATGGTGTCCAGGTTACGATCAAGTTTTGCTTTTAGACTTTTTACAGCCTTCTCTGTGGAAGGCGAGCACCAGGGACTTTTGAATTCGTAGGTAGACCGCGATTCATCCTGGGCGATTCTCTCTTCTTCCCTTTCAATATCCTCTATAAGGAATTTGATTTCGAGAATATCGTCAATGGCATCCAGAATCGCCTCATTCTTGCTCTTGAGATAGCTGGTTTTGGCGCCGACGGCGCTGGTGTCGACTGCTATCTCTTCCTGGGTGGGCTGGAGTTCTTGTTCGTTTATAACCATTCTCTATATCCGGCTGCCTTTGTTGTATCGATTAAGGTCGTTATTTGACGGGTTTGTGGGAATCGGCTAGTCAAGAACGCAAGCGATTCTCAACTGAGGCAACAAAATTAGCAACTGGGGAGAGAAAAAGTCAATTTATGGATAAGTCTAGTAAATGCGCTATTGCCGGGCTCTAAAAGGCTGATATGCGGGCTTGGGAGGTGTCAGGATTCTCTTGTGTAGCCCTGATATTATTGAGAAATGTTTGCGGTAAATTGATCTTCAGGTTGACAGGGTATGGTGGTATAAATCCGTATCTATGGGCTTTTGAGTGTTTTTGAGAAATTGATCAGGATTCTCGTTCTGATCAATTTCTGTGTCGGAGGTATATAACTATAATAGATAGTAAGAAGGGTTGGTAATGGAGAAGAGATCACCCTTGATTTGGGTGATCTCTTCTCGTGAAAAGCATTGTGCGAAACTTTAACTGGTGATTTCTCCAAGCACTCTTGCTAGAGTTTCAATCTCCGCTTCGGTGTTGTAGATCTGGAGACTGACCCGGAGATATTGATCTCCTCCTCCGCCGGCGCTGGTCTGGCAATGGTCTCCGGAGCGAAGCAGTATGTATTCGCTCTCCAGGGCAAAAGCAAGATCTATGCTCGGAACCTGTTCGAATCGGAAAGCGAGGATGCCGAAACCCTGGGGGCAGGCACATTGCCCGAATCCAGGCGAAAATTGTATTCCTTCAAGGTCTTTTATGGAGAAGTAGAGTTTGCGGGTCAGATTGTGGATCCGGCCTTCTATCTCGTCCATTCCCAGGCTTTCGATAAACTGAATCGCTTTCTTAAGGCTGAGAATACCCGGGATGTTTGCTGTGCCTCCCTCATAGGCGGCTCGCAAGCTACTGCCTTCTTCGCCTTCTTTGTCATTGAGCCCACCTCCCGGCTTCAGAGGCAGCATTCTGTCCCTGACTTTAGGACCTATCCAGAGCGCGCCGATTCCGTTGAGAGCAAACATTTTGTGTCCCGAGAAGGAGAGGAAGTCCACTCCCAGGGATTGAACGTCTACTTTTCGGTGGCCGATACTCTGACAGGCGTCCAGGGAGATCAACACATCAGCGCCCACTATTGAGCGTATCTCTTCTACCTCCATGTCCATGCCGTAGAGATGGTGCACATGGGTTAGAGCTATCAACCTGGTTCGCTCACTTGCCCGGGAAGCTATGTCCTTGAGGTCGTAATCTCCTTCCCTGTGAATCTTGAATGGAACGATCTTGATCTCCTTGCCCAGCCTGGCCAGTGTGGTTTTGAGATTGAGCCAGGGAAGTACCGTGGACTTATGATCTTCCATGCAAAGCATGATCTCGTCACCGTCCTCCAGGTTTGTCAGACCCCAGCCAAGAGCCACGGTGTTCAAACTTTCGGTTGCTCCGGAGCTAAAAACAAGACCATCAGGATCCGCGTTGATGAACTCGGCTACCTTATTGCGGCTCGCTTCAATCTCTGATGCCAACTGGGTTGATAGACCGTAGGTGGCTCTGCCGGCGTTGGCGCAGTCCTTTCTATAGAAGGTGGAGATGGCGCGAAGGACCGATTCAGGTTTCTGGGTGGTGGAGGCGCTATCTAGAAAGATAGTGCCGGGATTGCGCTTGAAGAAAGGAAACGAGGACCGAACTTTTTGCCAGTCGGTCCTCTCTGTCGCTGACTTTGCTGCCATAACCTAACTCCTTTTCTTCACCTTGCCTGAGGTGGAGCCGGATCTTTCAAGGTTGCCTTTCTTGTCTCTCCAGGAGATGAAGCCGCCTCTTAAGCTGGTGGCATCGATTCCTAGTTTTGAAAAGATGGCGGCGAACCGTCTGGAATGGTCACCGGTAGGGCAAACCAGAAGGACTTTGTGGTTGTTTGAGAACGGGGCGCCCCACTGCAGCATCTCTTCCAGGTTGTCCTGGGGAATGTTGATGGAGCCAGGAATATGTCCTGCTTTGAATGCCAGTCCTCCGCGCATGTCCACGATCAGTGGCATGGCAGCATCTTTCTTCCAGGTCTCGAATTCGCTGACGCTAATCTCGCTGGCTGAGTCTATTTCTGACTTTGAAACAGTGGAGTTCTCCTGTTGACGGCTTCTCACTCCGAAGATTTCCGGGCGATGTTTGCGAATATAGGAGAGGTACCATTCGACCCGGTCACAGACTATAAAGGCTGCTTTCACTTCTGTTTTGAGTTTCCTGTCGAGCTTTCTCAAATATTTGAGAGCAGAGGCGAAGTTGGCACCACTGGTGGGGCCGGCCAGGACACCGAGTTGCCGGATGAGAACCAGCATGGCATCAAGGGCTTCTTCTGTGGAGATCTCCAGGATTTCATCATAGAAGCTGCGGTCAAACAAACCGACCTCGAACATCTCATCGGCGCTTCTGATGCCGGGCAGAGACTCTCCCCGGGGCGCGATGATGCCGATGGTTTTGAGCTTCTTGTTCTTTGATTTGAGATATTCTCCGGCACCTCTTGAGGAGCCGGTGGTGCCGAGTCCGGCAAAGAAATAGTCGATTTGACCAGCGTCTTCTTGTATCTCGGGACCGGTGCCGTCGAAGTGGGCTTGCCTGTTGCGGTCGTTAGTAAACTGAGAAGTATGGTGGTATCTGTCCGGAGAGGCTGATACCATCCTGTCGATGTAAGCCACCGGATTGTTGGGATCGCTTGGATCCGGGCAGGCTGAAAGTGCGGGTAGCTCCTCGATTTCTGCTCCCAGGAGCTGGAGAATCTGTTTGACCTCACCGACCTGGATCTTGCTTGAAACAATTCGGAAAGGCACACCGCTCATGGCGCAAAGAACCGAGAGGGCTTTAGCCATGTTGCCGCTCGATGATTCCACCACGGTGCGTTTTTCGTCGCTGATGCGAGCGAGGTCGTCGCCAAGTACTCCTAGAGCGCTTCTGTCTTTAATAGAGCCGAACGGATTGAGGTGTTCCAGTTTGGCGAAGAGACGAATTTTTTTAAGACCATGCACGGCAGGGTCTATCTCAAGTAATGGGGTGCGGCCTATCAGGTCCGCTGTACTTTTTACAAGCATTTCTATCTCCTGTCATCAACTAGGATCGTAGTTCTCATCAAGGGTCCAGCGAAGTGAACCGGATGATGAGTCCGGATTTTGATAAACTGCCACTTTGCGTGCACGGGGCTGCATTATCGAGTCGGTGGCTGAAAAATCCATGGCATAGGCCGCGGTGTTCAGAAAGGCGACGATTTCACCTTCCCGGGGCAGGCGTTTCAGAAAGGTCATATGCCTGAGCACCAGATCGGATTCCAGGCAGAGGTTGCCTGCGAAGAAAGCTCCGACCTGTGGTACTTTACTTGCCGGGGGGTCGCGGTTGTAGAGAACGATAGGGTCCTGAAAGAACTCCTGATCTAAGAAGGCTAGATCGGAGCGCTTCATATTGAGAAGCACCAGTTTCTTGCCGGAGCCGGATTCTTTGGTGCCGTATACGGTGGCAAAAGTAATTCCGGCTTGATCCAGAATTGCCCGACCCGGTTCGAGCCAGAGGCGGATCATGTTGCTTTTGAGAAAGTCACCCAGGCTCTGTCCGCCCAGGGAAGGAAGCTCAGCAGAGAGCAGGTCATCAAGGAATTTCGCGCCGGGTCGAGGTTCATAAAACTCGTAGGAGTTCAGGTTGCCTCTCAGCACTCCCTTCTCGACGCTTAGCCCAAATGCCGCATCCTGCCAGGTGAGGGATGGACGCGTTCCCAGGACCGCTTCTTTCAAAGCGGAGACATAGTTGTCCCAATCTTCTTTGTGCTTAAGATAGCTGACCCGGAACCCCCCTCCGATATCGAGAACGGTGGGAGAGAGTCCCAATTCCAGGGCTTCTTCGAATAAAGTAACGCAGCGGTCTATCGCCTCCAGCCGATCTTCCAGACTGACGCTATCGAGATGGAAGGAGAATCCGAGGAACTCGACCTTCTCATAGACTTCCTCAAGGCGAATAAGCAAGGAAGGGATTTTTTCAACCGGTACTCCGAAGCGGCTGTCTTTGCCCAGCAGTCTGCCGGAGCCATTGCCCTGTCGAAATCCGGATACCCTTAGAAGCACCCTGGTTTTTCCGGAGCGATTCTGGGACTGTAGAATTTTGAGCAGGGTCTCCAGCTCTTCTTCGCTGTCCAGATTTATGGTCACTCCGTGCTGGACCAGGAGCTTCAAGAATTCTCGATTTTTCGGACCGGTGGCTTCCATTCTCGTGCCGGTAAATCCACAGGCCAATCCGTGACGAAGCTCCTCGGATGACGCCACGTCGAGACACAGGTCAAGGCGAGCGAGTTGGCGCACGATAGCCGTGGAGCGACTGGCTTTGTGGGCGAAGTAGATTTCTGAATCGACCCCATGCCTGGAGAGAACCTCTCTGAATTCGGATAGATTGCCCGATAGTGCATCAGGCAACAAAACATTTAATGGGCTGCCGAGGCCATTGACCAGCTCTCTAACCATGCGCTTATCGGCAAGTAGTTTCTCAGCGAGGCGGCTTTTATTCGGTCTCAGCAGTAGAGGTTTTGTTTCAGTCATTATCTTGAACTCCTCAAAGAAAAACGGAAAGCGCTGTCACGCTTCCCTTTTGAATTGATATGAACTGTTAGCTTCAAGCTGAACTTTTAGCTCTTCAGCTTCAGCCTCCTGAGCCTCAAAGAGTTCGCGATCACGGAGACCGAGCTGAGGCTCATGGCAAGGGCTGCCATCATGGGATTGAGCAGCAGGCCGAATATGGGAAAGAGTAATCCAGCGGCTATGGGAATGGCCAGGGCGTTGTAGCCGAATGCCAGCCAGAGATTAGTCTTTATGTTTGCCATCACCGCCCGGCTGAGGGTGAAGGCACGGATAATTCCTCCCAGGTCTCCTTTGACGAGAACCAGGTCTGCGTTATCCGCGGCGATGTCGCTGCCGTCTCCCATGGCGATGCCGACGTCGGCCAGGGCGAGAGCCGGGGCATCGTTTATTCCGTCACCAGCCATGGCGACCCGGTGGTGTCCGCTCTCTTTCAAATCTTTTATGAACGCAGCTTTCTCTTCCGGCATCATGCTCCCATGGGCTTCTTCGATGCCAAGCTCCGATGCTACCTTTTTGACTGTGGCTTCATCGTCGCCGCTGAGCACCACAACTTTCTTGCCGAGATGACTCAACTTCTCGATTAAGAAAGCAGCGTTTGCCTTAATCCTGTCTTTTACCAGAATCGCTCCGGCTAGCTGACTATCCACCGCCACATAAATCGCGGTATAACCGGTGGATTTGCTGGTTTCGGTGTTGTTGATGATATCGCAGGCGATACTGTTTGAGAGCATCAGTTTCCGGCTGCCGACAAGGACCGTCTTTCCTTCCAGGACAGCGCTAATGCCCAGACCGGGAATAGCGCTGAATTCGCTATGGTGAACCAGGGGCCTCTTGTTGGCCTCCAGAATCGCTTTTGAGAGCGGATGTTCACTTCCCGCTTCGGCGCTGGCTGCCAGTTGGAGAAGATCGTCATCGCTCAGGTTGGTGGCGGGGATCACCATATCCACCACAGGTCTTCCTTCTGTGAGGGTACCTGTTTTGTCGAGAACGACAACATCGACGGTGGTGAGAACTTCCAGGGCCCTGGCTTCTCGGGTAAGAATACCCGCCGAGGCTCCTTCGCCGATGCCGACAGTCATGGACATAGGAGCCGCCAGACCGAGAGCGCAGGGGCAGGCGATGATCAGCACGGAGACGGCGCTGACCAGAGCATAGATAAGCGCCGGCGAGGGACCTATGAAAAACCAGGTCAGGAAGGTCAGCAAAGATATAGCTGCCACCGCCGGTACGAAGTAGCCGGAGACTTTGTCGGCTAAAGACTGAATCGGGGCTCTGGTCAACTGAGCTTCTCTGGCCAGGGCGGACTTGACAAACGCCCTCACAAAACAAAAAAAGGGATTAACAGCCAAACGCCGAATATCGCGTTCGTTGTGCCACCGATAACGGTATCGCCAACGGTCTTGGCGTTTGGGATCGGCTCGCCGGTGATCATGGATTCATCCACCGAGCTGGAGCCTGATAAGATTGTTCCGTCCAGGGCGACTCTTGAGCCGGGAACTACTTTGAGCACATCGCCTACTCGTACATGCTCAAGTTTGAGTTCTATCTCGGTGCCGTCATCCTCCACCCGAATGGCTGTCTCCGGGGCCATCGCCGCCAGATTCTTTATCGCTTCGGTGGTTTTTGCCCGAGCGCGGCATTCTAGGACCTGGCCCAGCAAGGCTAGGGTGATAATAACCGCCGATGCCTCGAAGTAGACATGGGGCACGCCACCATGTCCCATCAGTGAATCTGGCAGTATGCCGGGCATAACTGAGACGACCAGGCTGTAGAGAAAAGCCGTTCCTACGCCGGCTCCGATGAGGGTGAACATGTTGGGGCTTTTGTTTTTAACAGATTGCCAGGCCCGTTTGAAAAACACAGAACCGCTCAGGAAAACCACCGGAATCGCCAGGAACATCTGTACAAGATTGAGGAGTTCGTGGTTCAAATGCTCATGGAGCCAGGGCATCAAAATCATGCTGCCCATGGAGACAATCACCAGGGGGGCGGTGAAAGAGAGAGCAAACTTCAGTCGGCGGCTCATATCCTCCAGCTCAGGGTCGGTACCGTCATCGGAACCTCCGACCGGCTCTAGAGCCATGCCGCATTTTGGGCAATCTTCCATTCTTTCCGCCTGGACTTCAGGGTGCATCGGGCAGAAGTAAATGGTGCCGGCAGGCGCATCGGCGGCTTTTCTTTCAGCATCAATCTTGTGTTGACCGCTTAAATAGTAAGTCTCTTTGCCGACGAACTTTGTTTTGCAGCCCGGATGGCAGAAGTAGTAAGTGGTTCCCTCGAACTCGTAAGAAGCAGCCGCTCTAGTCGGGTTTACTTTCATGGAGCAAACCGGGTCGATAGCCAGCGGTCTCTCTTCCAGTAAAACTGTGGTCTGGGGGGAAGATCCC
>JAUIJG010000102.1 GCA_030431355.1 bacterium | reverse complement strand
GTGGCAAAACGCATGTTGGGTTTGAGATCCAATCCGCTTTTATGACCGTCTTTTCTCTCTACTATGCACTCAAGCTTGACGATGGAGTTTATGTGGTCCCTATCTCTTTTTTGGAATCGTGATTTGGCCACTATCCGCGAAGAGGTACTCAATCCGGCGAATGTATATGAGCGATTGTCGAAGGGAATGTCTACGAATGGTTTGTACTCGTCTCCCTGTACCATCGTATCTTTTACGTAGGCAAATCTGTCCGGATGAGGTACTTTTACGGTCGTGGTGCCACCGCCTTCCGATAGCCAACCGGTAGAAAGTCTCATCCATTTGAGCTTCATGTTGGCGGGAAGATTAGCTTCCAGAAAGCCACGGGAGTTTTTGAACGGATCAACCTCTTTGCCGTGAATGTCAGTCCATTTGTCCTTCTTCTTTTTCCTCAGAGCAAGCGCAAGCGCCCTGTTTAAGCGACTAATGGTAGCTTTAAGAAATAGACGATCCTTTTCGACCATGTCTTGCATGGTCTTATTATTCAGCTCCCTGGCAATGATTGCGTTTTGTCTTATGGTGCCGACCAGGGTATTTATCCCGGTGACCGGAAGTGGTTCTCCGTCCGGGGCTAGAGTCGAGCTACCTATTGGCGGATAGTTGCTCAATGACACGTAGCCGAAGTGAGGGTCGTTGACAATGATCTTGGATATGTCATTGGCGGCGATTAAGCAAGCGCCTTCCACGACTGTCTCCACCCTTTTATTGTCGACCATGAACAGTCCTATCTGGCTCTGTAGCAAGAAGACAGGGACCAGAACCATACAGGTGACCATCACCACCAGGGCAAGCATGTTGCCCTGGTTTTTTCTGGCGCCTCTTCTCATGCGTTAAGACCTCTTGGATCGGAGATCAGGCTATACCGAGGTAGACCATCAGTTTCGTAGAAGTAACTCAGTTTATTGTTCAGAGTATTTTCCAGATTCATCAGATTTTGCAGTCTTTGATTCAAGTTCGTCTGTCGCGTATTGATTCTTTGCTGCATGTTATTGATGCGGTTCTGGAGGTTCTGGATCTTGCTGAAGCTATTGGGGCTATTTTTTTGCAAGCTCTCAAGCTGATTTTGCAGGTCCTTGACTCGATTTTGTTGGTCTTTGACTTTGTTCAGCTGATCTTTAACTTTGTTCTGACGGTCCCGAACTTTGTTGATTCGATCTCTGATTCTGTTTTCCCTGTCACCATTGGGCGATGGGCCTGGTTCTGGATCCGGTGTCGGATCTGGATCCGGTGTTGGGTCAGGATCCGGATCCGGTTCAGGATCCGGTGTTGGATCAGGATCCGGTGTTGGGTCAGGATCCGGTGTCGGATCAGGATCCGGGGTTGGATCGGGATCCGGTGTTGGGTCAGGATCCGGTGTCGGATCAGGATCCGGGGTTGGATCAGGATCCGGCTCTGGATCTGGTTCAGGATCCGGCTCAGGTTCTGGATTCGGATTAGGATTTGGATCCGGTTCCGGATCCGGCTCCGGCGTGGTGCCACCACCTAGATTAGCTATGAGAGTCACCATCTGAGGTGTGTCCTGACCGTTTTTCGGTTGAACGCCGAACATGTAATCTTGCCACCATGGTCCCGCCGACCAGTAGGTATAACCTTTCCACTGATCGGAGTTTTCATGCATATATTGAAGCATAGCGCTTAAGCTTTCCCTGGCACCGGCATCGGCGGTGACACCGATCTCTGTCAACATCGCGCGCTTGTTGTTCGCTTTCAACCAGGCTGTGAAATTGCTCAGGGTCGCCACGGCATCAGTAGGATTCAGGTAATCGGTGTGTCTTCCCGAGCCGTCATGATCAAGATATTGATGAACGTCGTAGGAAAAGTTGTTTAGCGGATCCGTGACATTGATCATCACACTGGCGTTCAGCTGAACGAAGTTTACAGGGTGCATCCAGTAGGTGGATGGTACCAGAATATGATTGGTGGCACCGGTTCCACGGATGGCGTTGATGGCAGCCTGGGAAGAGGCAAGCCATGTTTGCGCTGTCATGTTGGAACCCACCGGTTCGTTCATGAGACCGAACATGACCCTGGGATTTGATTTGTAATGCTCCGCCAGCCTTACCCATAAATCCGTAAATACGGAGTTGGGATGTCCGCCGGAGGTGCCTATTGTTTGTCCTTTGTAGGCACCATAGTTATGGGGATCGATTATCACATTCATGCCTTTTGCAGTAGCCCGGTTGACCACCGCATCAAGCCGCCCTAGCTCTGTGGGGTCCAGGGCTTGATTCGCTTCCCGTTGCATCCGCTCCCATGAAAATGGAACACGGATAATGTTCATGCCTTTTGAGTGGAAATAGTCCACGTCGGCATCGGTGGGATATATATAATGAACACCAAAAGTTCCCGGTTGCTGATGTGGTGCCCATTCCGCTCCAGAGATGTTTACGCCTTCATACTCCATGTCGGCGCAAGCTGGAGCGATACTCAATAAGAAGGACGAGGCTAGAGCGACACTGATATTTTTTATGTTTCTATGAAATCTATTATTGCCAAGATCGACTTGCATAGTTAAAGCCTCCTGAAAGGTCGATTGTTGCGATTTTTTAGTAAGCGCAACGGCTTTGACGAACCGAAAGGCCGATTCATCAAACTAGTTACCGTATATTCCAGGAGTGTTATCTTGAATTTGCCCGCTCAGATTTTTGAGTAACGGTTCGGGAAAAATATTTTTGAAATTGAAAAATTCCTGGCTGAAAATTGAGAGCCGCCCGGGCTCCTGGATTCCCGGACGACTCTAACGTTGCGAACACAAGGGCATGCCGGGACAGGACTCTATTACCGAGCAACTGGTATGTAAAGAAAAAAGTTACTCAAGGGATAGAGATACCCGCCTCAATATGTTTGTCCCTGGTTCTTCCAACGACTCTAATTTTTGTACTGATCCCAGAATCCGGCCATGGAGGCTGCCCCGGGGCTTTTATGTTATGGACCGGACGTCAATCGATTTGATAGATAGATTTGCATTTGAAATGTATCCTGCTCTGCCTCTGTATTCTTATTCTCTCCCCGGGGGGCGTAAAGAAAACATCAAAATGACCGCCCAACAAGTTATTTGCCTGTTAAGCACAAAGCCCACTTTGTAAAAGCAGGGGAAATTTCAGGATTTGAATTCAAAATCCGGGAACAAAGCGTTTTCGCTCAAGCGCTCTGTTCCGCTACTTCCGCTTCCAGGCTTTCGTCTACGATACCGGCAGCTTCTCTAATGGCGATAACCAGAAGCTCAGGTTGATCCGTACCTATATAAATGTTTTTGCCGCTCTTCATAGTCACTTTTACGGCATTCAGCCCATACACGTTATAGAGCCATCCATCGCCCACGTAGTGAATGCCCCAGCCCGAGAGCGGACACATTCTTTTGGCTTCCACCGCCTGAATGTAAGCTAATTTGAGCTGCTTGAGATTCAACCAGTCACCAAATGTGATGTTGATATGATGTTCATCGATAGCCACGGTTAGTGAGCGGAAGGTATAGATTAAACCAGCCGTGGTGGCACCCAGAATTGATTTCATCAAGCCGGGAACACGAAGGGATGCGATACCGCCTGCGGCTCCAAGAGCCGTCAGTATACTTTTGGGAACATGCTGGGTATGGGTATAGGACATGATCAGCTCCTTAAAAATGACCGGCTCTTATTGAGGCTTTTAACTTTTGATTCCCATCACTTTAGCAACCTTTTCCCTCCATCGAGGTGGAATTCATTCTTCCTTAATAGCCTGATATTCAGGTCTCTCCCGGCGCTCGTTGTTGTAGTCTGCTCGGTCGCGGGCGGTTATTCCAAAAGATTTTCTAAAATCCCCGGGATGGTGAAAACCGGACAATAAACTATGCCTGGCGGTTTTCGTTCAATCTAATCGTTCACGTCATTTGGGTATCATATTGCTTGTCACCGAGCAGAGCTTACGCCAGGGAGATTTTTTGCGAGTAGAATCTTATAGAGCAGACATCCCGGAACCTGTAATAGACCAGGTTGCCGATATTTACATAGAGTGTTTCACCGGACCGCCTAGATTTGAAGAATGGTCCGTGGAAAAAGTCAAAGCTCATTTGAGGAAGCTGCTCACCGGCGAAGCGGACCTTTATGTCGTTGTGGAAGGGGACTCCGATGTGGTCTCATTCGGGATTGGTCTTGCCATGGCAGACTATTTCAATGCTGAGGAGCTGATAGAGCACGGGGCGAATCCGGAGTCATACTACTTTGCCGAGTTAGCTACCCGGGAGCGAGCCAGGGGCAAAGGCTATGGTGCTACTTTACAAAAGCGTAGGGAGTTGGCGGCCATCGAGAGAGGTCACGCTTGTCTTTCTGTGAGGGTCCGCAGCGACAACGAGATAACTATTAAATTGCTCAACAGAGCAGGCTTTCAGCAGGTAGGTAAATACGAGGCAGCCATTCAAGGAAGCCACACCGAACGAATTCTCCTGGAGAAAAAGCTGGATCCGGAAGTGAGTTAAATTCCAAAGTTAATCTGGGGTTCAAGTTAAGGTCACTGACTATGTTGTATAAATCTCCTGTCATTCCTGGGGATTGCGAGGACATTAAGGTGACCCAAGCTGGTGAATCGCTGAAAGACGCAGCGCCGATAGGCAGCGAAGCACGCAGAATCGGAGATTGGAGACTCAACCTGGGGCGCACAGACCTGGGTGATTTTCAAACCGGGGCAAGAATCTGGTGGACCGGGAAGCAGCCCTCCTCCTGTATCGGTTTCGACCCTATTCAAGGCGTTCTCAAGGCGACCGAGCCGCCATCCCTGGCAGATTGTTCCAGGGAAGAGGTGAGGGACTATTTCGACAACGGCTGGACCATGACCGAACTTCTTTTCTCCGGTCTCGCCACAGAAGAGTCATTCTATATTCCTCCGTACCATGAACTTCGCCACCCACTGATTTTCTACTATGTCCACCCTGTGGCCTTTTACGTCAACAAACTGCGTCTTGCCGGAATAATCGATGAGCCGGTGGACGCCTATTTCGAAGGCTTGTTCGATATCGGCGTGGATGAGATGTCATGGGATGACATGTCCAAGAATCATATTCTCTGGCCCAGCATAGACGAGTGCAGAGATTACAGAGCCAAGGTCTATGAGCTGATAACGGGCGTCATTCAGGGGGATTCAGGCTTGGCCCCCGGTCATGAACGAATCGGTTGGCATGATAAGCTCTGGACCTTGTTTATGGGCTTCGAGCACGAAAGAATTCATATTGAGACCTCGTCCGCCCTGATTCGTGAACTGCCACTGAGATTGGTGGTTAAGCCGGATGCTTTCCCGCATTTAAGCCCTGGTTCCCACAAAGACTCTGATTCCCGAGCTTCTTTCAGCGCCCAGCCGCAAGCCGGAGTGAACTATCCAGTCAATGAATTTATCGATGTTGAACCGGGGCGGGTTCAAATAGGCAAAGACAGGGACTTTCCCTCCTACGGTTGGGACAACGAATACGGAAGCCGCTCAGTTTCGGTGGGCGCGTTTGCGGCCGGCAAGTTTTTGATAAGCAACGGGGAGTTCCACGAGTTCGTTCGCTCGGGAGCATACAAAGAATCCAAATACTGGACTGAAGAAGGTTTTGCCTGGAGGAGCTTCCGGGATGTTTCCATGCCGACATTCTGGCTTTTAGAAGAGGGACAGTACAAACTCAGGACCATATTTGAAGTTGTGGATATGCCCTGGTCCTGGCCTTGCGTGGTCAACTTCCATGAGGCCAAGGCGTTTGCGAGCTGGAAGGCTGAGCTTGATGGAAGACCGGCTCCATATCGTCTACTGACTGAAGCGCAGCACATGAGGTTGCGTCAACTCACAGGTCTCGACTCGGCAGAGAATGCCCTGGGCGCCATAGGCAAGCGATTCAACATAGGTTTGAAACAGGGTTCTGAGTCCGATGTGCGGGAAGGCATGGACGGCCAATTTAGCGATCTGTTCGGCAATGTCTGGCAGTGGATGGAGGATCATTTTCATCCCCTGGAAGGCTTTGCCATCCACGAATACTATGATGATTTCAGCACTCCATGTTTCGACGGTAAGCACCATATGATTATTGGCGGCTCTTTCATCAGTATCGGAGACGAAGCCTCTCCCTATGCCCGCTTCCATTTTCGCCCACATTTTTTCCAGCATGCCGGAATTCGACTGGCTGCGATAGAAGAAGGCGACGACGGCTCGGTGAAGTATCTACCTGCCAGTTAACATCTATGTATTTTCCAGGTCAGCTATATGGCATTTTTATGGTGCTGTGCTAGGCTCTAATTAGTTGTTATGAATGCGTCGATCAGGACGACCTGATTCGATTGAACATCCGGGACGGCCCGCCTTTCTATTGAATGGAGGAGAAGCAGATGTCCTGGATTATTCTTTTGTTGGCTGGATTTTTTGAGATCGCCTGGGCCATAGGGCTCAAATTGTTGGATGGTTTTGAGAAGCCTTTCCTGCTAATTGGAACTTTGGCTGCTGTTCTATTGAGTATGCTGTTGCTCTCTTTTGCCATGAAACATATCCCCCTGGGAACGGCTTATGCCATCTGGACCGGCATAGGAATACTGGGCACTTTCCTTGTGGGGGTATTGTTCTTTCAAGAAAACATCAGCGTGGTTAAGGCTATGAGCGTGGTTCTGATTTTGTTGGGAGTGGCTGGATTGAAGTTGGCGTGAGATCGACTTTGCCATTCTAGACTGCGCACTAATCACCATCTTTGATTTTTAGGATCCCAGACCAGGTCGAAGTATCCTTCCAGATAACTATTGTATCTGTCCGGCAATCTCAAATATATCTTCGCGCTGGCCGCTTCGGCGGTGCGGACAGAACCAGTGATTTGATCTTTCATCGTGTATCTTCGAAAGTTATTCACTTTGAGAGCGAATCCGTATCCTGATTCGCATGTGAAAATATCCTCTCCCGTATCCTTTTCCACAATTTTTATGGACGGGAAGATTTCATAGGAGTCTCTTTCCGACGGAGGCAAAGGGTGAGTCAGCGGTCTTCTAAAAACAAGAGGGATGTGAGAAATAGAGCGCTTCTCGCGGCTCCTTAAAATTTCCGGCAGCCTTCCGAACTTCTTATCGGATATGTGGATTTGAATGTCATTTAGAGTATGGGGCGATGAGAGATCGAAAATCATTGTGCCACCGCTAGTAGTGATGCCAGTGACGGTGAATTTTTTTCCTTCGACATGGCCCAGGCAAGGGATCTCGGGAGGTTCTCCTTTTGCCGCTTTCATGCACCATTCCGAAAGACCCAGGCGTCTGGTGTTTTGGATTTTCCAGATACCTCTTTCATATCTCATAGTCACCAGACCGATTTCGCTTTTCGTTTTCTTGAGATCATAGATGGCATTGTCGGCAGCCGGTACTACTTTTATTGTGGCTGTTTGACCGTCGACCCTGGTCTCTATAATTTGCACTTTACCGGGAAAAGGCTGGGTAATAGCCTTTATCTTTTCCAGGTTCTTTCCTTCTTTGTCTTTCATCTCTCCGATTTTTATAATCGGCCTGGCCAGGTCTGAAGTGACAAAGGGCGCAATCTCTGAAGCGCTATTGCTTTTCGAAATCTTTTTTCTTATCTCTTCAAACGCTTTCAAGGCGTCCAATCGATGAAGATGGCGTCTGGCTTGTACATGGAGTTCGTCATCGCTCTGGGCATTTATTTGAGGGACCGCGCAGAAGAGCGCTATTATCAGCATCGCCCGACATGATGTCAACAGGCGTTGTGCTCTCCTTCTCTGGTATGAGTTGCCAGGCTGGTCCTTGTTTGGTTTCATCGCTCTATTTTGTCACCTTTTGCCTCTCTTGACATTGGGGCGTTTTCTTTGCCAGCCGGGGTCAGCTCTGATAGATTTACTTGTCTACTTTTACTGTTGAATCCCTGGAGCATTTATTCGATGAATCTGTACTTCTACGGTGTGATCTTCGTACTTTTCAGTACCTTTATGGCTGTACTGGGAATGCTCCTGGTCCGAAAGCGTGTTGGCGTTTCTGCACTCTCTCGCTTCCACGAGGTAGCTGGTTATCTTCTATCGGTCATCGGCACCTTATATGCTGTTCTTCTGGGCTTCATCGTTGTGGACGCCATGGGACAGCAACAAGAGCTAAGGGTAATTGTTGAGAAAGAAGCCAGCGGTGTGGCAAATATTTTTCTATCTTCTTATGGTCTCCAGGAAGATTCCAGGAAGAATATTCAAGAGACCTGCTACAGATACACCGAGAGCGTCATCAATGAGGAGTGGGATGCTATGGAGAAGGGCTCTTACAGCCCCAGGGCATTTGAAGAGGCCTGGCAGCTCTGGAAAGAGATTACCGAACTTAAGACCGCTTCCGAAGACGAACGCACCATAAAAGAACAGATCCTCAGTGAAATGTGCGAGATGACAGAGAATCGAAGGACCCGGCTTGTTACAGCCAAGACAGGGATGGCACCAATAATGTGGGTGGTTCTCATTGTCGGTGGCATATTCACGGTCCTGTTTACATATTTCTTCGGGGTGGAGAATTTAAAAGCCCATATAATCATGACGGTGCTTGTGGCACTAACCCTTTCATTGAACGTCTTCCTTGTCTTCATTTTCGCTTATCCGATTTCAGGGGATGTCGGGGTGAAGCCGGAAGCTTTCAAAATGGATCTCCTCATCTTCAAGCACTTCCAGAGTGGTAAAATTCCACCATCCTTGAAATTACCCAGCCATTGAGCAATTATTAGGAATACAGGTTAGACTGAGAGAATATTATGGACGCTTCAAGTAGAACATTCAGAAGAACAGTACTTTATAGCCTGAACGGCTTATTCGCATTTTTGCTCGCTATGATCATGGTGCCGTCCGTGGTGCTAGCCGAAGGACTTGCCTTTGATGACGGCCACGATCTTCTGGTATTGCCGGACTGCAAACTGGCTATTCGATACAACAACAAGACATTCGTTCCGGTGACAACCTCTCAATTTTGCAATAACGAAGAGGGGTACTTTCTCGCTCAGAAGCCCACCCAGTCTTTCCAGATAGAAGAGCAGTATTCTGCTCAGATGAAAGGAAATACCAAAGGGGAGCGTATTCTAATAGAGTGCTACCAGACAGGCAAATTAGGAAAGATCAGCAAGGGCAGATTGAGCAAAGATTTCCTCAAGAAGAACAAACTGAAAGAGATCAACCTTACCTATGACAGGATCACTAAAGAGACTGGTGCCTCCAAGTCCGGTCTGGACAATCTGCGTTCCGTAGTCGTGTTTGAGGTGAATCCCGGAGACGGCACACCGAAGTATAGACTTTTCGCTTTCCAGCATGAGGACGTTCTCACGTTGTACGCCAGGCGTATGCGTCCCAGCGCCGGAGACTTTGACAATCAGGCACCGGTCATCGTTTCCCAGATCGCTTTTCAGCTGGATCCTGACCTGAAAGGCAACGTGACAATCAAGTAGCGTTGAGCGGCGAGAGCTTTTGTCGCATCATCATCCGCTCACAAGAATCGCTTGTCAGCGCTGTTCCAGGAATTTGATGTACTGACTGATTTGCTCGTGGCCTTCTCTTTCGGCCCATTCCGCCGGAGTGAGAGAGTCTCTGGTGTCTTTAGAATAAATTCTGGCGCCATAGTTAATCAAAAACTTCACCAGCTCATAGTGTCCATATCTGGCGGCCCAGTGTAGCCCGGAGGCTTCCACATCGTCCTCGTCTAAAATGAAGAGGTTTATGTCCGCTCCTCTTTTAATCAGGAAGAAAGCGGCTTCCATCTGGCCATTCTTGCATGCCACTGTCAGTGGTTTCGCCAGAAACTTCGTCATCTCCATGGTGCCGAATTCAATTAGTTTATCGTCTGAAATTCTGAGATTGTTGCTGTTGTCGAAAAAGTCGGCCAGTGTATCTATCTCTCCCAGGCCGGCGGCAGCTAATACGTCCAGCTCCACGCCTGCTTTGTGCAAAGAGCGCGCCAACTCTGTATGACCTTCTTGCAGGGCTTCATTTATAAGCAATCCTCCCTTACTGGGATCGGATTTGGATCTCTCCAGCACCTCTTTCATGGCGTCCTCATCTCCCCGGGAGAAAGCCGTGAGAGCCTCATTCAAGCATTCGGATGGGGAGTCTTTCATTGTTGTTTGGCAATCAGTTTTTTTCTTCTTCATTCTGACAGTTTTCACACTCTCCGAGGGCCATAAAGCGGGCGCCTTCGAAGGTGAAGAATTCGCCTATTACTTTATATCCCTTATCGTTTTTTAGTTCATTCAAATATGGCGAAGATTGATTTGAACGGCTCAAAACCAGCACTTTACAGGAAGTTTCAAGTTCCTTTTTTAAAACGAAGTAAGACTTACCCGCGATATTATCCAGTTCATAGGTACAGGTGCAATCATTGTTCTGGGCAAGCGCGCCTGTGGAGACAAGGATCTGGATTGCAAAAGCGAGAACCAGTGAGAGATTTGATTTGCTGGATAATCTCAGTGACATCTTGTGCCTACACCCAGGTCCACTGCATTCTTGATGGTACATAGATCTCTTTTTGCTCCAGGGTGTGATCTAGTATCAGGTGCTCTTGTTTGCAATATTGAAGGAGCATCAAAGTCGTATCCCGGTCCAGATAACCAAGACGGAACAGGGTTTGTAGTCTAAGAGCAGCAAACAAAATCGTGTCATCCAGGAGTTTTGCTTTCAGCAAAGTGCTTCCTACTTTGACGGCATTGTCCAGATTGGATTTGACCGTGGATTCCAGAACACTTCTTTCTATGATTCCTGATTCCACCAGGAGGTCTCCCAATCTGTGGTTATCATCACTTTGGGCGCTGCTTTCCTGGTCTATGGCATCGTCCAGGGATTGATTTTCTTTGCAGACGCGCCTCAGGGCATGGGCTGCCTGGTAGGGCTTCATCTCCCCTTTGGATACCATGGTCAGAAGAGCTACGGAGGCTTCCAGCTGTTTTTTAGTAGCTAGCCCTCTTTCCAGAAGGATTTGACCGAAGTGTTTCTCCTTGAATAGCTCAATTTCATAACACTCCGCCAGTCCTTTGAAGGACAGCACTCTCGCCATGGTGAACAGTTCTCCCACACTCATGGTTTTCGCGTCAGGGTGGGAAAAATAGCCCAGTTCGAAGAGAGCTTGTTCGAAAGAAACTCTGCTGCTGAAGGAATGCCTGAGCGCTTTTACAGCTCTGTCCCTGGCTAAGCCCTGGTCTCTAACCATACGAACCGCATTTAGTGCAGCCAGGGCACCTCTTGTCTCCAGCACTCCTTCAAGGATAAGTATCTGTCCGATCATCATGGAGGCTTCGTCGGCTTTCTTCATCAAGCCGCCGAGCTGTTCCTGGGATATAACGCCTGCTTCCAGAAGAAGCTTTGTCAGTTCGTTGGCCAGGGGAACAGTGACTCTGGTGGTCTGGTGCAGTCTCTTAACCGAGCCGATGGCTGCCGCCAGGCTGCACTTCTTCTGAACTGCCACTCTCACCGCTCTGATGGCCAGGTCGGATTTGAGCTGTCTCTGTTTCACTTTTTGATGGGCTTCAATACAGATTTTGAGGTTGCGTTCGTTGAGCAGACCTGAGTTTATAATCGCCTGGGAAAACGGGATCTTAAGTTCTTTGGCGATACTTTTGAAATCTGCCACGTCGGCATCTGAAACAAGTCCACCGGCTCTCAGAAGTTTGATTAGCAGCTCGGATTCATCGTTGGTATTCGGATTAGACACTCGATTCTCTATCCTTTTTTCTCAGTATTCTCTACTATTGTTTCTCGTCGAAATCCGGTCCGCAGACCCAAAATAAACTTATAATAGGTTATAACCTGTCTTGATTTAGATACCCCGGCACATTAATTTGTAATCCGGCGCCGGGATTTATATAGGCTCGCCTTAATATAGAGCTTCACAATTCGGGCTACCTGCCTGGAATGTTCGGGCGACTGATAATTGCCCGGGGTGCTTCGGTGTCCGAGCTACTACGCAGGATGTCTACTTGGTAATTTAGTAGCACTGGAACTTTAGTCTGCGTAAGAGTTTTGCGGTTCTATATCTGGTGCTTTGCAAAGATGTGGTGTCAAATACGCTATCAAATCCAGGGTTCATTTGATATCTCCCCAGGTACCGCCGGTGATTTCAAAAGCTGATAATTTTGGGTATTGTTTGGAGGCTTTCTTCGGCGGGGTAAAAGTATATCGAGCGGTTAAAAGCATTTTTGACCGATCACCTATCGCAGGATCTCCAGACGAGAGATTTAAGGGATTGAATCTGTTGGGGCGGCACCAACCCTGCGGACACTTAGAAAATTTAGAGCATGGAAGCCGGCTTGGCAGCTTCCATTACGCTCTTGTTCAAACCACAGTTGTTGATTATTTTGTTCAAGAGGGTGCGTTCACCCCGGTTCATTCCTTTGTTGTTCAGCACCATTATCGGTGAGCTGAAGGCGCTGCTGTTCGTGCCCAGTTGTTTGTTCAGCCATCGAAGAGTGGTGGCTAAAATCCTTTTGGTAAGCTGCTTCTCTTCTAAGATCAGGTGCTCAGCTTCGCAGTCGATCACAAACGTCTTTTGTCTGGACGCAAGTTGTTTGAAGATTTCTGCGGAGCCTTCCGGCCTGGCAAGATGGTCTTTGAGACCGTGCATGATACAGACCGGAAGTTCGTTTATCAGAGCGCTATATCTGGGTGTATTTCTAACGAAGCGGTAGTAGGCAATAGCTTCTCCCAGTGAAAGTTCCAGCTTATGATTTGCACTATCTTCCACCCAGTGATTTCTCAACCGCACGCTTGAGGTTGCTTGAGTCATCACGCTACGAGCAGCCGGACCACGTCCCCGCAGCATTATGTCTCCCAGTCCTTTCAGGGTCAGACGTTTCAGTTTGTAGAGTTAAAGGCCGGTGCTGATACCAGCGCGCCGGATAAAGATTGGGGAAATGTGGAAGCGGCTTTTAGCACCACGGCACCACCCATGGACTCTCCGACAAGAAAGATCGGTTCATTCTCTCTTTCTCTCTTGAGCCCGGTCACAAGTCTTTTGATATCTTCCACGGTTCTCTCAAGATCCAGCTTTGATCTTCCTTCTATACTTCTGTTGTCGCCAAACCCGCGCACGTCTATGGCATACACTCGGTAGCCTTCCCTGGAGAGCTTATCGGCAAAGTCCTGGTAAGCGTGGGAGGACAGTCCCAGGGCGTGAACGCAGATTATTGTGGCTTTAGTTGGACTTTTCTGGCTGTTCCATACCCTCAGAGGCGAGCCATTATTGCGAGCGTGAACACCTCTCAAAGTTTCCAGGTTGAGAGGATTTTGAATTGTTTTTTTCGCATTGGCCGAGGGAACTGCAACTATAATCAGGTAGAAAGCAAGCGAGATCCCGAGCACAATTGATAAGAGTGCCTGGAGCGGTGGAAAGCGATCGCTGTGCCTCCCTCTTTTATAGCGGGTTTCCATGGAAGTTAAGTGAATCTGTGGATTCTGCGAAACCCTGTATGTACACAGGATTCCATAGTATTTATATACCCTGTTTTAGCGGAAATTATCTAAGCACTGTCGGCGAAGCTCTTGCTCCGTCAAGGTTTCAGTAAAAATTGTCTGTTATTTTGTCGCCTTTGCCGTTCCCTGGAGGATCTTCTTTCTCTGGGCTTTCAGAGTCTCAATCCAGCTATCCGAAACTTTTCCTTTCGGTGCCTTTTCAGAAAGGGTGATTGCTTCCGTGTACTTCTTCACCGCTTTATCAAATTTACCAAGGCGGCTGTAACTCATGGCCAGGTAAGACTCCACATTGACTAACCAGCCG
>JAUIJG010000567.1 GCA_030431355.1 bacterium | reverse complement strand
GGTCACGGCCGGGCTGTCGAGGGTCTTGCGGTTTACCGCAACGCGGCCGTCGGCGTGTCAAAGCGGCGCGGCCTGCCATCCACCAGAATTTCGTCCCGGGCATGGATGTTCACGACCCGGCCTAGAACTAGATTGGAGTTTCCGAGCTCCACTATTTGATGGAGTCTGCATTCAAAGGAGATAGGGCTCTCCTCGACCCGGGGACACCCTACTATCTTGGACGGTTTAGCAGTCAAACCACAGGTCTCGAATTCGCTCACCTCGTAGTCATAGTCGGCGCTGGTCTGGTTCATTTTTTCAACCAGAGACTGATTGACTATGTTCACCACAAACTCTTCTGTCTCCTGGATATTGACCAGGGTGTCTTTGAACACAACAACCGGTTTGCCATCCTTTATCCCTGGTTTGGAGCCGATCCCGATGCCTAAGACCGGTGGGTCGACGGAGAAGGCGTTGAAGAAAGAGAAGGGCGCCAGATTCAATTGACCGGCTTTGTTCCGGGTGGATACCCAGGCGATAGGACGCGGTACGACGCTTCCTATCATGAAGCGGTAGAGATCTCTGGTGCTGGTATTGTCAGGATCTATGAACATAGCTGGCAGTTTAGCAAGTTGAGGATTCAAGCTTGCTTTATATAGACCGATGTAAAGTGAGAATTACTGAGTCTGTTTTTTATGGTGGCAAATATGGAGGCAGGCTCTAATTTCCAGATCTCTCTAGTTTCGAGTCATCTTGAACAAATGCTCGCGGTTGCTTTTCCCGGGGCGCAAATTTAGAATAGATGTGTAGTAATGCCAGGCTGTATTTGAGTCTTTTGTCCGATTGACAGAAAAGAGCAACCAGGGCGATAAGCCTTCTATTAATATAAGGAAGATAATCCATGTAGATATGGATGCATTCTTCGCTTCCGTGGAACAGAGGGATAATGAAAAGTATCGCGGCAGACCCGTAGTTGTCGGCGGATCCCCGGAATCTCGCGGCGTGGTGGCCGCGGCCAGCTACGAAGCAAGACAGTTCGGCATCAGATCGGCCATGCCTTCTCGCACTGCCAGGGCTCGTTGTCCAGGTCTTATCTTCGTGAAGCCGCGCTTTGAAGTCTATAAGGAAGTGTCGGATCAAATTCGCGATATCTTTAGAAGATATACGGATCTGGTGGAGCCGCTCTCCCTGGACGAAGCTTTTCTAGACGTTACCTGCAACAAACAAGCTCTTCCATCTGCCACCTTAATAGCTCGGGATATAAAAGAGATTATCAGGGAGGAGACCGGACTGACGGCTTCGGCCGGTATCTCTATCAATAAATTCCTGGCTAAAATAGCATCGGATATGAGGAAGCCCGATGGACTCTATCTGATACCACCGGATAAAGTGGAAGAGTTTATAGAGAACCTGGCCATCGAAAAATTTTTCGGTGTCGGTAAAGTGACCGCGGAGAGAATGCGGCGCTTCGGTATCTTTAAAGGGCGGGATCTGAAGCGCTTTTCTGAAAGAGAGTTGATGGATAAATTCGGAAAAGCCGGCTCTTATTTTTATCATATCGCCCGGGGAATAGATCACAGACCGGTAACCCCTGATCGGGTGCGCAAGTCCATCGGGGCGGAGAGAAGTTATGCCACGGACTTGAGCGAAGAGCAGGAATTCATTGAGTCTCTGGAGAACATCGCCGATATACTTTTGCGCCGAGTAGAAAAAAGTGGTACTACCGGTAGAACCTTAACTTTAAAAGTAAAGTATGCCGACTACCAGCAAGTGACACGTAGCAAGACTCTTAATGAGCCGCCACAGTCCAGAGTAGAGATTATGACCGTGGCAAAATCTCTTCTTGAAACAACCGAAGTGCGTTCAAGAAACGCCCGACTTCTAGGAATCTCTTTGAGCAACCTGAACGGAGAGGATGGGGAAGACGATGAACCGCAAGCGATTCAACTGACCCTGGATTTTAACTGACAATAGAGAACTTTAGTTCGCCCGGATAGGACTTCTATTTTTGGTCTCACCGGCTTTCCAATCCGCCGGGAGGCTCCATTTTTCAGCTAACTTTCTTCCGTCTATAAGAATAAGCTCTTTGCCGTCAAGCTCGCACTCAAGGTTCCAGAGCTGATCTCTTTTAGCTTGAATGAAACCACTTATCTTGGTCATAAAATACTTTTGATTGGTATTTGACCAGACAGCGACGGTGAACTCACCTTCGCCTATAGAATTCACTTTGTCGACAAAATCAATTGCTAAGGATGATAAGAGAATTAGAAAGCATACTGAGTCACCAGAATATCTCGATGCTGTTTTAAAGATTATCACTTACCTTAAAGGTGGAAAAGTTTTGACATGCTCAGGAGCGCTCATTGGTTCAGATATTAATCAGAGTTCAAGAGTTGCCATAACGGCCCTACACTGTGGAGTTTTTAATAGTGATGTTGAAAAGATTGAAGTCTATGCCACAACAGCAAATAAAGTGATTAAGAGAATGGCCAAAAGATCAGATCAAGCAAGTTATGAAAATGACTGGGCCATTATTGTTCTCGATGAAGTTATTCCAAATGA
>JAUIJG010000101.1 GCA_030431355.1 bacterium | reverse complement strand
CAGCTCTTTAATTACATCGTCACCACGGGTAGCGCCAGATTGAGCGTGCTTGGGAGCCCCATCCACCACGAATATCTGGGCCACATTGGAATCGCCCACCACTTCAAGAAGTCCGGTCAGTTTACTCATACCGATATTGGTTAGAACATCGGCGATTCGAACCTGGGAAAGATCTCCTTGAAGAGCCGTATTCTGATTGGCGGGAGAAGCCCCGGGAGCACCGCTGTTATCGGAATAAAAGTCGGCTGGAAGCGATCCTTCCGGCATTCCCTGATTGAAGGTCGAGCCGGACGGTCCCATTCCTCCACCCACGGGGGTGCCTGGAAGTGTGCCGCCGCCTTGAAAAACTCCGCTGTTTCTGGTGCCTTGATAGTTTTGAAATTGACCGGTTCCCTGGGTATTTCCCTGGGAGAAATTCTGAAACTGGCCGGTTCCACCCTGGAACTGACCGGTCTGCCTGAGCGCCTGGCCGGGCTGCTGGGTCTGGGGTGAATTCATCTGCATGGTGTTGGCCTGGTATCCACCTGTGGCCCCACCACCCTGAAAAGTTCCATGCTCCCCGGTCATTCTGGCAGCCTGTTGCATGCCTGAACTGCCCTGACCCCCCGCACTGTTCTGGGTCTCAAGCATCATTACAACGTCAAGGATTAGGTTTAAGTCATTGGTCTCGAATTTACTGACCAACTTACTCTGACGACCATCATCCTCCCAGACTTGCCACTGGGGATTCGGAGTCACTTTGTCGAAACGGATATTGATGAAGTAAGACTTCATGGAACCGGGTATGGCCCAACCCAACTCCACATCTTGCCCACGGTTAACCTGGGCCTGTTCAAAAAGCCCTTTTAAAGTTTCGTAGTTTGGAAAAACAGCCTGCTTAGGAAGTCTTATTTTTCCAGGCTGCTGTCTCTTACCACCACCGAACAACTTGTGTCTACCTTTCGCTTTCTTGTAAAATCAACACAATCTTACTAGTTTAAGACAATTATTTCGAATTGACAGCATGTATACAACAACTATTTCGGACCTTGTTGTAAGAGTCTTTGATGTTTTGTCGTTAATGTTATCAGCTGATAAGGAAAGTGAGAGCGATGAAGTTGCCGGCGAAACCAGTAATCATGGGAATTCAGCTGCTTCTTGGCGGAGTTTTTCTGCTTATCCTCACAACCCAGACCTCCACCACCTCATACCTGACCAACCTGGGAATCGACAGTCTTGTCCTGGAAGGAATTCCAGGGGCTTATCAGCGCTATCTCTATTGGCTACTGGGTGCGATGCCCGTATCTTTTGCATTCACGGCAGTTGACATCCGCTCCTGGAAATTCGATACCCCCAAGACAAATAAGAACGCCATCACTTTCTACTCGGTGATGGGATTTTTTCTCTTCTACCTTGTCTTGACAAGATCCCTGCAGTTCCCATGGAACCAGGATGATGCCTACATAGACTTTCGCTATGTGATCAACTGGGTAAACAGCATCAGCTTCGACTATAACCCCGGGGAAAGAGCGATGGGTTTCACCTCCCATCTTCACCTGGCGGTGTTGACAATATTCGCTTTTCTATTTAAATCCGTGGACCTTCCTGTCCTGTCCCAGGGAATAAATCTAGGACTGCAAATAATTTCTTATTATCTGACCTATTATCTGGTCAGAGCAACCACCGAAAGTCGTTTTGCCGGAGCCCTGGGGGCGATTCTCTTTGCCATCTTCCCCTACAACATCCAGGAGTCCATCGGGGGAAAAGAGACCTCTCTGGTTACCGCTTGCATGCTCACAGGACTCCTGGCGATACAACACGGCAGGCAACACCTGTCAGCCTGGTCCTCGGCCCTGATTGTTCTTGCCCGGCCCGAGGGCGGTCTCTGGATGTTGCTCAGCCTGGCATGGAGCTACAGAGCCGAAAAGAGAAAAGCCCTCAAATACTGGCTCCTGCCTTTCTTGTTCCTTATTTCCGTAGCGGGATGGCTCTATATTCAGTTCGGCACAGTTGTCCCCCATGGACTGACCGGCAAATCAATCATGTTCTACAAGCCGCCATTTCTCGCCGACATGGTTCTTATCCTGAGGCGCCTGGGTGACGGCTGCTTCGTGCCGGAATTCATCATGCCTATGAATCCGATATTCAGCTATGTCCTGGATTTCTTCCGCCTCTACGGCGGCACCCTTGTCCTGCTTGCCCTGATCAAATTTTTAAATCGTGGCAGCCTTCGCTTCTATTCAATTTCGGTGCTTGCTTACTTAATACTCTTTTCCCTGGCAAACCCTTACCTCTTTCCATGGTATCTCGCGTGGTTCTCTTTGGTGCCTTCACTTTTGATACCGGTTTTGGTCCTTAAACTAAACGACCTGCGCAGCCACAGCACGGAAAAGAAAAACGCAGTGGCTGCCGCCCTGATTCTCGTATACCTTGGCGCCGTCCAGATAGTGGAACAGCCCACCCGATTGACTCCAGGAATTGCGTCGGTCTCCTTCTTCTGGTCCGGCGCTTATAAAAGACTGGTCATTTACAGAAAAGCAGCAGAGAAAGCCCGGGAGCTTGAACCCGAACAAAAAGCTGTTCTTGCCGCTCCGGAGATCGGCGTACTGGGTCACTATTACCGAGGTCCGATTCTGGATCTAGGCGGGCTGGTTTCGGAAAACATAATCGAATTCGGACCGCCTTCCAAATCCCTCAGGGTAGGAACCTCTCTCTATGCCATCATCCCCGAGTCGATAGAGAAGTTGAAGCCGAGATTTCTGGTTACCGACGGATTCTTCGGAAAGAACGGACTCTACAAAGCAGCATTTTTCGAAGAGGATTATAAAATAGCCGAATTTTACCCACACGCTCTATGGAGCGAAGGAATCTATCTCTACGAAAGAAAAGATGGAAACTAACTCTTCTGGCTTTGCACGGCAGCGGGAAAATAACCCGATGCTGCTTTTTGAAACAACGAATCAGCGATACTAAGATCCGCCTTGGACTCCACCCGAAATGCTCTTTCCTTGGGAAGAAGATAAGCCTGACTCTTCTCACCAAAGTAAGTACCGCTCTGCTCCAGATATTCCCTTGAGGCAACCAGCGAAGAATAAGCTGTCTTGTACAATTTCCTGGATATGGCAGCACTCTCGTCCATCTTAGGAAATACCGACAGCATTCCTCTTTCACCAGTTAGATAGTGCAACTCTTGTGGTGCTATTTCGGTATCGGAGACGGTGAGAACCGGCAAACCGGAATTTCTATGGCATAGCTCCAACACTCTATCGATATCACTGGCGAGCCTCAAAGGATAGCCAATATCAAGGATGAGAATGTAATCGAAAGAGGAAAAAATCTGAGCAGATTTCATTCCACACTTGTCTGTGCGAACCATCATATCGGGATGGTCGTACAAAAGATCTGTTCTAACCGAGATGTTCCTGGATTTGCAGAAGGACTCGGTTTCGCTATCGTCGGTAGCCACCACTATCTGATCGATATACTTTGAACCAAGCACCGAGTTGATTGCAATCTCTAATAGAGACCGACCTCCAACTTCCCTGAAGCTCCTTTTAACAAGACCTTTCTCCGCTCCGGCAGCAACTACAGTTGCCAGTATGTGTCGGTTCTCTATCACAAATCAACGCCTGCTCTATTTCAAAAAATTCCAACCTATTATATTGGAAAATTATCAGAAATGATCATCAAATCAGGGTGAGATTTCCAGGAAATTGTAGGTGGGGAAAATATTGCTCTTGAAAGCTCTACCAAATCAAGCGTGGTCCCACCGATAGAACCAACACCACATATAGTATCGACTTCAAATCTAATAGAGCTACTTGCCCAGGGACGCGAATTTATCATCCATATCAGCCCGTTGCTGGCCGGCAGTGGGCTCCGTTTCAGAGTGCTCCACCCTGAGCAGATGATCAATCGGCAAATCCTGACTTCGACGGACGGACTCCTCCGCCAGCCACTGGCTGAGGTTATGAAATGAATTCACCCTGTGCCCGGTAACTCTATCCACAGCCCCCATAACTCTGGCGCCCAGCTTGGCAAGGAAAAGTCGCGGTCGCTTCCTGATGATTCTGCCCCAGTGCCTGAAGCGAAAACGCCATGAATATTGGTAGAGAGTGTCGTAGATCATCTTGTCGAAAGCAGCCAACATGAAATGAGCATCTTGCAACATCTCTTCCGGCTCTTTTCTATAAAGACAAGACTCGCTTCTGGCCAGAAATCTTTGCTGCCCGAGTTCATACAACTCCGCGGTTTGTCTGGCTATCTCTTTGCGATCGAACTCTTCCACAACTCTTTTGCGGGCGGCATTGCCCATTTCCGTACGTTTCTTCTCGTCCCCGATGAGCGTATTCAAGGCTTCGGCTATCGCATCGGAATCCCTGGGCGGAATCGCCAGACCGGAAACGCCATGCTCAAGGTACTCGGCAGTGCCACCACTATTAGTACCTATTACAGGATTTCCGCAGGACATCGCTTCCTGGCAGGTATAGGGAGAATTATCATAGACCGAAGGCACTATCGAAATATCCGCAGATCTATAGTGTGCAGGCAGCTCATCAAGCGGAATCCGGGAGATGAACTTTATAAATTTCCCAGTACCGTCTCTTTCAATTTTTGCTTTCAGCTCCGCCAAAACCGATCTTTGACCGGTAGCATTATTGGTATCATCACCGATGATGACGAACTCGACATTTTTATGCCTGGCAGTCACTTTCGGGATAGCGTCCACAAGGTAGTGAATACCTTTTCTCTCTTCCAGCCTGCCGACAAATAACACCCTGACTTTATCGCTCTTCTCCAGGGCTACCTTGCCGTCCGGAGAAAACTGTCCGGGGTCGATCGGATTGCGAACAATGGCGATCTTTTCTATATCGTAGTTGAGATCATCTGCTACAAACCTTGCCAGATCTTGGCTCGGAGAGGTCAGAACATCAGCCGAGAGCATCGCCACCCTCTCCACTCCAGCGACAAACTCATGATCAAATGAGGGAGTGACGTTGTGTAGCTTCTCTTTAATGAACTTCGAGTGAGGTGTATAAAGCCGGATCAAAAGCGGCAGCGCTCTGGAGATGGCCGGGAAAAGTCCTTCAGCAAGCAACTCCGGTGTATCCACCACGTCAAAAGGCTTCTTAACATGGAGTTGAAAAAACTTTCTCCACAAAGCTGTGCTTGTCATAAGCACATATCGACTGTAGGGCATGCACATGGAGATTGTGCCAAGTCTCTCACCGAGCCACTCTTGCTTGACCCTATGAACAGGAATGCCTTCATCGTCCTGGAGATGATCCTCACCCTTGGACAGCGAAACCACTTCCACGTCATGGCCTATCTCTTTCAATCCATGGGCTAGATGGCGGGTAAAAGTGGCGATGCCTCCCCAACCGGTCTCAGGTGGATATTCCCTTGATATTAAGCAAATGCGCATATTTATTGAGTTCCACGCATATCATAATATGCAGTCTGCAAAATCTGGCTTAATTATAAAAAATGACAGGCTAGGCAAAGTAAAGCCGTTCAAGATCATTAACCATATCGAGCACAGTGCGCTGAGGACCGATGTTCTTGCGAAACTCTAGAAGTTTACTTCTGTCATGAAGAATAGATTCGAGCTGGCGAGCAAGATCCTCTTCATCATTGAGCTTGAACAGCAAACCGTTCTCACCGCTCTTAACAAGCTCGGACATTCCGCCGAGATCAGTAGCAATCAATGGTGTTCTAGTAGCCAGAGCTGATTGTATTACCAGGGGCGTGTTCTCATACCAACGGGACGGAACCACGAGAACATCTATCTCAGTCAGGACTTCACCAAGTTTGTCATTGGCGAAAGTACCAAGAAACTGGATCTTCTCTTTGTGAATCGAACTTCTATCCGCCAATTCAAGAATTTCAGCCGCATAATCTGGGAACTGTTCGGTATTTCCATAGACTTTGAGCACTGCGTCAGCTTCCCCGGGCAACAACTGGAAGGCTTTTAGCAATATATCCAGTCCTTTGTGCTTAGAGGTATCAATTCCAAAAGGGACCTTCTCTATAAGACTCTCATCGAAACCGTTCTTTATAAACAGGGTCTTCATAATTTCTGTTGGAACAGTGATGGCATCCACGCTGTTACCAATCTCTCTCAAAACTTCCGGACGCTTTCTTGTGGCAGCTTCCGCCAGGACTCTCTTCTTACTCACATAGGCCTCATAGCCGATGCCTGCCGTAAGCGTTTTTCCCAGAAACTTTGTCACCGGCAATCGTTTATGAACCGCCTCCACGAACTGCTGCGAAGAAGGAATCAACTCAGGTGTATAACAACTGATGCAATATTCCGCCTGGGGACCGGGCCCCTCGCAGATAGTGCCGTCCGAACGCTTCAGTTGAACAATCGGACAGATGAACCAGAAGTCCGTGGGAGAGAATATCACCCTCAAGCCCCTGGACTTTGCCCTGGTGATCACTTCAGCCGATAGATTCTGAGCGTGCATCACATGTACCAGGTCCGGTTTGAACTCCGCCAGGATAGTGTCGAAGTGATCTCCAATCTCCGGATGCAAAAACTCGTGTTCATAGCTGTAATTTTTCAGTCTCAGGGATTCACCGATAGCATGAACTTTAATACCCTCATATTCATAGTCTTGCCATTCCGGCCCGGTGGCATGGCGAGCATCCACCGCTGGAGGATCAGCAGAAACAACAAGGATTTCATGCCCTCTACGCTTTAGCTCAGTGGCGATTTTCAGAGTAAGTACTTCTGTCCCGGCTTTATTAGCCGGGAAAAATTTGTGGACTGTTATTAGGATACGGGCCAAGGTCCTGGGATACTCCGGAAAAAATTCGAGACCCATGATACACGAGATACGTTCAATCTATCATTGAAATGCGGCTGCGGCATTACGATAAGGATAAGATGCCTCTGAACACAACGCCCGCTGAATCAGCACACCACATCTGATACCAGCTAACCGAAATCGTTCCCCAGTCGACTGGAAGGGTCAAATACCGCAATTTGACCAGATGTACACCGCAAACACTCCGAGCCTTCATAGGGCATCTGGCAAACATCGCAAACGCTCTTGGCAAAGTTTGAATAGTCTTTCTTCTTCTTATTAGCATCCTGATCCTGTTGCTGGTCTGCTTGCTGGTTCTGCAGGTTCTGAAGATGCCTCTGGGCGGCAGGGTTGATGGCGGCTTGCTGTTGCACCGGCTGCTGCTGCACTGGCTGCTGTTGCACCGGCTGCTGATAGTGTTGTTGCTGAACTGGTTGTTGTTGCACTGGCTGTTGATAGTGCTGTTGCTGGACAGGCTGCTGCTGCACTGGCTGTTGATAGTGCTGTTGCTGGACAGGCTGCTGCTGCTGTACGGGCTGTTGATAGTGCTGCTGCTGGACAGGTTGTTGTAGCACAGGCTGCTGCTGCGCGGGCTGTTGTACTGGCTGTTGGTAATGCTGCTGCACAGGCTTAACTTCAAGATACAGACGCCTCACCTCATCTGCTTCAGGAATCCTCTGTAACCACTTCAAAAGCTCCACCAGGTTAGTAGCAAGCTGCCTGCACTCGGCATGCGTGTTTCCATAATTTAGCCCGTATATTCTCAAAGCTTCTTTGGCATAGGAGACCACTTGCTCATACTGTTTCAGCTGATATGCAGCTGCAATGAGATTCTTCAGTGTCTTTCCAATCTCAATATGATCCTGACCCAAAACCGTTATCTTGACCTGGGCTCCGTATTTGTAGATTTGCTCAGACTTGGCATACTCTTTTTGCACAAAAGACAGGTATCCAAGCAGATCCAGAGAAGTGTAGATTTTTTCTCTATCATTTTGGGCGCGAGCTTCATTGAATGCCTGATAAATAATGCGCTCGGCATCAGCATACTTACCCTGATTAACGAACTGAGATGCATGATTTAGGTAATTCTGCCAGGTCATTTGGAAGGAGCGCTTTCTTCAAAGAGGTGGGAACGGGGTGTGAGTGGAGCGTGTAACGATTTAATCTTGCCCAATATGACATATCTCTTATCACAATCAGACAAGTATTACCTGTTACTTATATGTACGAAGATCTCAATTCTAAATCGTTTTTGCCGATCTATTTTCAGGATTCGCTGTGGAGCAAGTTTTCTGCCGACTATATTACAGCCCCGGACTGGAAAAATTGCAAAGTCAGGTAACGCTGACTGACATTTGTTAATAGCACTCAAGGTGGATTGAACACCTCATGAGAGAGAATAATCCCTTCCAAGGTGGAGCCCCGGGAGGAAACTCTTCCATGTCTTCGGTGGAGCTGAAAAACTCAAAAGATCTGGATCGCAAAGAGCCTGGAGCAGATTCCGGCTGGTCATTCCGAAATTTGCTCATAGTAAGCGCTACATTTCTTGTGGCTCTCATTTTGCGGCTATGGTTCGCATTCTTTGACGGGCACGAAGTTATTACCTATTCCTGCGATGCCTCCGAATATCTTAGGGGCGCCCAAACCATCGCTTCTGTATTCAGCGAAGCTGCCGGTCGCTGGCAGGATATTTTGCTCTTCAGCCTGGGTCTATTGCCTGTCGAAAGGTCCGACGAACTTCATCAGCTATTCTTACCGATGAAAGAGATGCTGCACCGAGCAGGTCCCACTTTTCCGCTCTTCATACTTTTCTCCTATGTGGTCACCGGCAATGAACTGCTGCCAGAATATCTCTACGCGCCGGTTATCTTTCACTCCCTGATTACTTCCCTGACCTGCGCATGCACGGCTTATGTGGGGATTCGGCTCTGGAACCGACCGACTGGAATCTTTGCCGGACTCCTGACTGCCTTCTATCCAGGCTTCATAGTCAACTCTCTGCGGCTCTATTCTGAGTCATACGCAGCTTTCTGGCTCATGGCCAGCCTGGCATTACTCACCTATTCTCATTTCTCCGGTAAGTGGAAGTGGTCTTTGCTCATGGGCAGCTGCCTGGCAGTCCTGCAAATAACAAGATCGGCACTATTCTTAGTCACCGGAGCAACCCTGGCTTTTCTCACTTTCTTCGCCGACCATGGTCGCCTGATATTCAAAAAAAGCATCATTCTGACCCTTTTGGGATTGGCCCTGGTTATGATCCCCCTCAACGTCATGCAAAACCTGGCTGTGGGCAAGAGTTCCCTGGTGCAAGACAGGCTCGGTCATTACAATCTCTTTGTCGGTCTGGACGTAAGCGCCCAGGGATGGCTGTCCTATCCATATCCGGATGGGAGAGGAATAGAAGAGCACAGCTTCCTTCAGCTGATGCATCGAAGGTACGAAGAGAGCCATTCACGTTTCATAAAATTGCTAATGGACAAACCTTTGAGGCTCTTCAAGTTTCCATGGAATGACTTCCGCACCCCTATTGGACCATTTGGCGAAAATATCCAAGTTTTCTACCACCAGCTATGCCTGATGCTGGCAGCTCTGGGTATCGGTGTAGGCCTGCTTGCCCAAAGCAAAGCCGGAGACCAGGAGAGCGAGATCCTGGAAGATGCAGAAAAGAAAGCGAATCAGAAACAAATCCAGTTGAGGATTCTAGTTCTTCTGCTCGCAGCCCTGCATAGTGCCTACTTCTTCTTCATCACCGTGCCCAGATACGCTCTCACTTCTATGCCTCTCATTATTTTGTTTTCCGGGGCAGGACTGTTCTATCTAAGTCAACAGCTCTCCTCCGAAGCAGCGTTTCGCCGCAAGCTGGCAGGAGGGCTCTATCTGGCTGGAATCATCGGTCTATCCATCTTCACTCGCCCCGACTATTTACCTCACCTGGTCCAGGTGCTGGGCGATAGCTCCAGCAATTTAACTCTTTCGCTGGTAATCATCGGTCTGATCAAGCTTGTTCCAACTCTTTTGTTATTCGGTGGTATTTTCCTGGTGGCCCGCAGCAGCAGCAAATACTCAGCAGCATTGACGATAGCCATGGCCCTGGCCACTATACCTTTCATTACCCTACCCTTGAGAGCCCAGGAGAGGTTCTTCGAATGGGATACACCACTCTCCAGACAAGCAGGGCAGAAGAACTCTTTGGTGCAATCAATTTATCTCCCGAAGGAGAAGAAGGAAGAGCTTACCCAGAAGGACGCCTATCTGCTGATTGATTCATCCAACTGGAAAGACCTGGGTCAATTCAGTCGCGTCAAGATAAACAACCAGCCGGTCCAGGAGACTTTCCTCCCAATCATGCCTTTTGCCCAGGATTTAAAAACACTCTCAAAAAGAAAGGAATCCCAGGGAGAGCTTCTCTTCTATGAGTGCGAGGACATTTACAAATCAGTGCTGGAAGCCGCAGGAGGAGCCAACTTAGATCCTCGCCAGTGGTTCATTCTCCCCGTACCGCAAGAGATTATATCCAGTGCATTGCAGTCAAGTTCCTCGTCCCTGGTCGTTGAACTTGAGGCAAAATCCGATAGAAAAGCAAACTTCTTCGGCTCATACATAGACGGAGACGAGAGGAACGCAGTCTGGATTCCCAGTGTTGGTCGCTATTCCTGGGAGAAGTTTCTCTACGGATGCGAGAACGAATTCGGTTTTACGGACTCGCGCTTCGATGAAAAATATCCGGTTCAAAGAGCCTATCAAGTTGAATCCGATCTATCCAGTGACCCCGGCAAACAGACCGGTGCATACAATATTCGTTTGCTCCTGGCACCGGGCAAGGCAGCTGGCTCCAATGAAATTATTAGTTCAGTAGCCAAAGACGGAAGCCGACCTTTTACCGGCACCACAGACAGTATCAAAATAATAACCTATCCGGACTTATCGTTTGGGAAAGACGATGTCTGGATGGTTACTTTCCAAGGCACAATAGATTCGGAGATAGACGCGAACATCCAACTCCCTGTCAATGTCGAAGCTCTTGTTTCCTCAAAGGCAGGAATCTACAAATCTCCCTGGGTTCCATCCAGCATTGATTTACAAAAAGGCAAGAATGAGTTCGCATTCAGCTTCCCGGTTGTACCATCCACCTTCGAAGGACTTGAAGAGATAAAAGTCTCCATGGCAAAAGGTGGAGTAGCAGATGGAACGCAATACTTCGGGACCTTTTACAAACCGGATTCAAGATTGGGCGGACTCGATGACAAACAGTTCGAGAATCTTATAAAAGCCAGATTGAAGTGGCTGAAAAGCAGCCTCACCATAAGAAAGATGCCACATTATCCGACCGCACTTGGGTACGAGATTCTTTAAAAAATGTCCTTCAAAGCAACTACAAAAAAGATCGCTTTCAATCCGGCTCTGCATTTCGCGCTTTTGATTGTTCTCTTTGTCCTGACATACTCACGCGTCATAGGCAGTTATTTTCTTGCTGATGACTTCGGTGAAATCGCCTATGTGTCTGAGATTTTCAAAGGCGATCTGGGCAAGTTATTCAGCAACTTCACCGGCAACTACATGCAAATCCCTTCCATGGCTGTTTACAGACCATGGCTTCTCATCTCCCTAGCCATCGACTACGCCTTCTGGGGCATAAGAGCCAGTGGATATTACCTGACAAATTCCATTCACTATTTAGCTTGTGGCGGTCTTATCTATTTCATCCTTCGCCAACTTACCGCCTACTGGGGTGATGTTCGCTCCAGCCTGGTAGCGTTTTTCTCCGCCGCCATATTCATTACCTGCCCACGTCATTGTGAGAGCGTATCCTGGGTAGTCGGCAGGGTCGACATAGTCTGTCTCTCCTTTTATCTGGCCGGTCTCCTGGCTGTCACCTGCTATATCGATAGCCGAAAGCCCAGATGGCTCTACCTCTCTTTAGTAGCTTTTGTAATAGCGATAACCACCAAAGAGATGGCCATAGGGTTACCGGTAGTGGCATGCACTCTTGCCTTTTTATACTGCAAAGACAGTACAAAAGACGGCTCCGGAAGCATAACATCTGAGATTCTAGAAAGGTTGAAATCAAGTAAACCGGTACTATTTGCCTTCGCGATTGCCACCGTGGTTTATTTCCTTATTCGTTTCGCTACTCTGGGAACTTTTACCGGAGGTTATACAGGAAGCATTGGAGCGACTCAAATATCCAGCTTGATCACCCGCTGGACAGACTTAGATTCCTACCGAAGAATCCTTCTACCTTTCAACTACGAATTGATGGAAGATGGGGGAGTCTTTAGAACGCTTTTAATTGCAGCCTACTCAATCTCGGCCCTGTTAGTGGGAGCAAGATTACTCTATGGCGTATTTCCCAAACGACTGATTCTTTTAATTCTTGTTTTTCTTGCCACCAGCCTCGCTCCCATCTATCAACTCTTCGGTCTTGGCTATAACCTTGAAGGGATGAGATTCTTATTCTTCGCCACCGCACCACTGGCAATGCTTCTACCGGCACTACTTTTTGCCCCATGGAAAATGTCATCCGACACCACACCAGATGCGACAGACAAACCCTCTTTCAAGACAAGAGAATTAGTTCTATCCCTGCTCGCCATGGGTCTTCTTGTCCTGACATTCGTAAAGGTGAGCGCCAAAAACAATTCGGTCTGGATCGAAGCAGGCAGACAAACAAGAGCGGTAACAGAAATTCTTCGTCAGCAAGCAGAAGAACTCAAACCAGGAGAGAAGCTGGCTGTTCTGGGCATCCCCAAAGATCGAGCCGGTGCTCATATGATCTTGAACGGTCCCACGGTTCTGATAGCCCTTGCCCCTCCTTTCGCAAAAGAGTATGTAGCCGATAGAGTTTTTACTTTCGACCCTGTTTTGTACGGAAGAGATGACCTGATAAACAGACACCACTTCAAAGATACGCTGAAGAATTCGCAACTAAAGGAGTTTCTCTTGTGGGACTTCGACAAGAGAGCCTTCAGGAGACTCGAATTCAAGAAGGAGAGCTCAGGCCAACCGCAGAGAATAAACATTCCCGAGTTGGTTACGGTAAATTCTCAACCGAAAGAGCCGATTTTGCTTCCTTATTCGGAAGGTCGCGGCTATATTACGCCGATAACATTGAAAAATAACGCCATTGAATTCAACAGAGCACAGGGCGGGCTGGGACTGGAAGTGGCGCCACTAAATATAGTGCCCACTCAATACGACTATCTGGAACTAACAATCAATATTTCTGATCAGGCTGAGTTAGAGAAGAAGCCGGTATCCGTATCCTGGATGGGAAACAACATATTGAGCCCTGGCTCTTCGCGGAAACACACCACCCATCTTCCGGCAAAATTGACGCAGGAAGGCAACAACCACAAGTTGGTCATACCACTCTCGAATTTTTGGGAATGGTACTCTTTCAAATACATAAACAACATCTTTTTAGAATTTCCACCGGTTACATCCTTTTCGATATTAGGTGCACGCCTTCTCCCAGAATCCGACCTGGAGCCCGGTATCACTATAAAAAATGTTAATTCCAATAACTGCGGAACATACCGGCTAAATCCGAAGGAAAAATTGACCGTGGAGGTAGTTCCCCTGCCTGGCAGTTCGAAAGTCGAACTGGAGATAAGTAAAGTCAATTTCTTTTTTGAAAACTTTGAAGGCCAGGACCATCAAATTGCCCTTCAGAAAACCCTGGAAAGTAAAGAAAGCAGTCCGTCATTTAACATTGGCCGAGACGCCTATAATGCCTCTCAAAGTGGATATAGCCAGATTAGAGCCCGGTGTTTCTCGGAAGATGGCAAAAATTTAGGCGTATATTCCGCTCCCTTGACCCTAGAAATTCTGGACTAATTAATATAGTCTTTTGAATGCATTTCGTAGTCCCAACCCAAACCTTCGGAAAGAGAACCATGACCATGGAAGACCAAAATTCTGGCGGCGCAGGAAGAATGCCCGTTCTGGTCAATCTGACCACAAGCGAAAGATATACCATC
>JAUIJG010000100.1 GCA_030431355.1 bacterium | reverse complement strand
CTGGTTGTACTTGTCTGGCATCGTCGACAACATTGGCTGGCCTGACTTCATCAAGAACCTGGGCTGGTTGTACTTGTCTGGCATCGTCGACAACATTGGCTGGTCTGACTTCATCAAGAACCTGAGCGGGTTGTCCTGTTTTGACTTCTTCTGGCAGTCTGGCAGGCTTTGCGTCATCTAAAGCTTGGGTGGGTCTGACTTCGTCAAGAGCCTTGACCGGCCTTGCCTCTTCGATCGCTTTGGCCGGAGCTGTCTCATCTGCCAGTTTGGCTGGTTTTATATCATCGACCACAGTTGAAGGTTTGAAGTCATCGACCACAGTTGAAGGTTTGAAGTCATCGACCACAGTTGAAGGTTTGAAGTCATCGACCACAGTTGAAGGTTTGAAGTCGTCAACCACGGTTGAGGGTTTGAAGTCGTCAAGAATTGAGCCTGGTCTTCTTACGGGGCTCAATCCATTACCAGGGGTTGGTTTGACCAGATCGTCAAGAATGGTTGGTGAAGGTGTCCTGACCGGGGCCCGGAATGATAGGGCTGGGTTCTGGCTGAGACCTGTTTCAGGGACCAATCTTGTTTTAGGACCGAGAACATCAAGGGCGTCATCAACCACCGTTTTGGCTTTAGTAGATAGATCTTGTACTGTGGTGCTCAACCTGGCGGAAAGGGTCGGCCTTGCAGGAGCTATGCCCAGGGCCGGTCTGGCGGCAGCGGCTGTGGCCTCATCGGTGAGACTCAGTGGATTAAATCTAGTAGCCAGATCATCGGTGGCGCCCGCAGGGTTTATCTTTTTAGCCAGTGCCAGAGCGTCGTCCAGTTTGTTGGCTGCGGATAGTGCCTGGTTGACACTTCTGACATTTCCGGTGAGACCCACCGAACCTTTGCCTGCCAGCGCTCCGGGGAGGATTAATGAGCCTACAAAAGCAGTGGTCTCACCCATTGCATAGGTATCTCCGGAGAGAACTTTCTTGGTTTGGTTGGAGAGGGCTTCTCCTATGGCCGCCCTGGACTCACTGCTGGCCAGTGCGGTGGTGAGGTTTTTCGCCGTTCCGGCGAGATTAGCACCCAGGGACTTGTCCCTGTCTCGGATGCTTTGTTCTGCTGTTTTTTCCTCGTTAAGGACCATATCGGTCATACCGATAAAGACTCTGCCTGTTCCGTCGGCTAAACCGGTGAGGAATCCTTTTTCAGGTGGTTTTTCAACTTCCGATTTTGTAAGTCGAATGGTCTGGCTGGTGGTTATGGGTGACAGGCTATCGACCATAGCGATTTTTGGCAGTCCGCTAGTCTGGTCGCTCGTGGCTGGTTTAGTATCAGTTTCGGCTGGTTTTGTAGAAGGTTTGAAGGCGACAGTCTTCACATCGGTGGAATCTGTCAGACTGTCGATAGTAAGGAATTGCTCGGGCTCGGCAGAGCTACCCTGCGAATCTGCAGGAGTATTAACGTCTTCGAAAAAGCTTTTGTTTTCAGCCATAGTCTTAGAGATTTTTACCGATACCCTGGCGGAACTGCCAATTTCCGTCCAGTTTTGAGGCAGTCACCTGTCCTCTTGACAGCTTATATGCGAACGGGGAAATTTTTGGACAGTTTTTCCCCTCACGCTTCTAGTCCGTCTTTTCATCCACCCTGTCCACCACTACCAGGGTACGCTGCCAAGGGGCGTCGGGCAGTGGGGAAATTACGCATGGGATTCATATTTAATGAAAAAGAGGCCATATTTATTGATCTATATGATCTACAACTGATAAATTCCCCAGTGGGTAAGGGTTTAAACCATTTTTGCCTGCTTGACAACTCTCTGAAGCCATTAATTCCATGTTTTCCCCCTATCTCGAAGAGATAATTTCCACCTTTATGGAAGTCGATCCTGCCGCTAGAAGCAGGTTCGAAGTCGTGCTTTGTTATCCGGGATTTCATGCCGTGGCTATTCACAGGCTGGCTAGCAAAATCTGGAAGCAAAAGCACCTGACCCTGGCGAGGTTTGTATCGCACCTGGGACGGATGTTTACCGGAATTGAGATTCATCCTGGAGCTACCCTGGGAAGAAGATTCATAATCGACCATGGCATGGGGGTAGTAATCGGCGAAACTGCCGTAATAGGCGACGATTGCTTCATTTATCAGGGAGTAACCCTGGGAGCTGGTGCAGAGGCCCGTGGTGGTGGCGAGACAAGAGGCTTGAAACGGCACCCCACTCTGGGCAACGGGGTCGTTGTAGGTACCGGCGCTGTCATTCAGGGCGATATCCTGGTGGAAGACAACGCCACAGTGGCCTCAGGTTCTATTGTTCTCAAGAATGTACCGGCCAATTCAATAGTGGTAGGCGTTCCCGGCCGAGTTATCTACAGAGATGGAAAGAAAGTAGACAGCAAAATACCGGATATTGAGGCTGAAGCGATTAAAAGACTGAAGAATCGGCTTGATGCTCTGGAAGAGGAGGTGGTCGCCCTCAGGACCGGTGAACCCCTGAAAGAAGCGTCTGTAAATTCTAAAGATGATGATAAATCAAATTCAGAAAGCCCAGAAGATGGCGCTTCCAGGGATGATTCGGATCCTGTCGATGTTTTCTTGCAGGGAGCGGGAATATAAATCGAGAGTTAACCTGCGGATTTACGAAAGGCCTAAGTCTGCGGATTTTAGTTCAAGAGAGAGTAGAATGAACTGACTCCCAGATTATGTGTCAGTTATGCGAGGAAAGGTTCTGCCATGGCAGAAAGCGAACTTGAGAAAGCGTTTGAGACTTTAGCCGAAGCTTTGACTTTGACTGAGTCGGAGATAACCGAAGAAGTAAAGGTGATTGAGCAGCAGATCCAGGAACTCAAAGACAGGATCATCGAACTCAACACCAAGCAAGAAGCTCTGGCTCACGATAAGAATTCGTTGACAGAGATGTTCAGTCGCTATAGCGCCACTGACGGTGGTGCAAACTAAATCGAAGCCGGACAATTACCGATCTTGGCAGAAAATCTTTCTAGAAACCGGTAAGATTATTGTGAGGCTATTTGATTTGCCGGATTCCTGCGTATTCTATTTTTTGAGCCGATAAATGTCAGCAAATTGTCCATACTGTGGAGCAAAACTCAATTTGGGTCTTCGCTTTTGCGTGGTCTGCGGCAGGCACGTAACCACGGAAAATATGGGTAAGTTTTCCGGACTTCGGGGCGGATTTAGACCGGCTGATATTACCAGGCGTCTGGATGAGATAATTTCTGTAGCCAGATTTAAGAAGTCAAGGCAATCCCACAGATTTCACAGGGCGGCCCGCTGGACTGTCATAAATACTGTCTATTTGGTGGTTGCCACCGGCTTGTTTTACTCTGCTGTGGTTTACAGTCTGGAGCTAATGTTTCCAGGCAAGTTTAAAGATACTCAGATGCCTGCTGAGATCGTGCTTGGCTTGTTCAATCAACACAAAGATAAACTTCCTGCTGCGGCGCCCGGCCTGGCTTCGGACACAAAGACCGATGCCCAGGTTGATGCTAAGGGCGAAGTTAAAGCTGACGCAGCCAAGGCGAAGGCTGCATCCAAACCCAAATCCGATAAGAAAGCCGCGAAAAAAAGCAAACAGAAATCTTCCAGGAAGCGCTCCAAGCGGAAACGACGTAAAAGAAGAAACTGAGACCGGATTTCAGGAGCCTGAAAATTCTGCTCCGCCTTTCGGTTTTTCACTCTGGGTCGCAATTCGAACTATTCCATGTTCAAACATGGAGTCAAGCTCATCTCTTGTCCAGGACTTTTTTACTCTAGGTGAGTTGTAGAGGCTTGCCCGAACCAACTTTTCACCGGCGCTGGTGATCTCGTAAAAGTACTCTTTTTCATAGTAGGGAGCTACTTTCAGAATTAGAAGTTGTCCTTTTTTGAGTTCTTCTTCCATGTTTAGCTTATTCCGATAAGCTCCCTGGCCAGACTTGCTTTCAGTTCGCCTGGACTTTGCTCGCTAATCTGCAATATTTTTGCGTCGCGCATCAATTTTTCCACTGGATATTCTTTGCTGTATCCGTAGCCGCCATAAATTTGTACTGCGTCTGTTGTCACTCTCATGCAGACATCCTGGGCATAGGACTTTGCTGATAGCGCTTCTTTCAGCGCCGACTTACCTTCGTCGATCAAATATGCCGCTTGCCAGGTGAGGTATCGGGCGGCTTCTGCCTCCCTTGCCATCTCTGCCAGCATGAAAGCGATACCCTGGTGTTGAGAAATCGGGCGTCCGAACGTCTGTCTCTCTTTTGAATAGTTGATGGCATGCTCGATTGCTTTTCTCGCTACACCCACAGCTCCGGCAGCAACAAAACAATATAGTTCCGGCAGTATCCCTTCTATTACTTCTGATGCATTTCCTGGGGGGCCGACTATCATGTCGCTGGATAGCTCCACATTGTGGAATTCCACGGAAGAAACAGCCCTTGCCCTTCTTCCAATAGTTTTGAAAGATTCCCCGAATGTGATTCCTTCTGCATTTGCAGGGACGATGAATGCCGTAGATGATAACTGCTCTGATTCCGGCTCCAAATGAGATGCCACGACAAAATACCAGTTGGCGTGACCGCCGTTAACCAGGGCCGTGTGCTGACCGTTTAAGAGATACTTCTCTCCGTCAAATCTTACTTCGATATCGTCGATAGTGGCATCTTGACTGGCGTATCCTGCCAATAGACAGTCATCAAGTAAGGGTTTCAGAAACTTCTCTTGCTGAGCCTCTGTGCCGAGTTTCAAAAGAGGAAGTTGCGCAATGGCGCTGGCTTCTATTGGACCTGCGATGCCACTACAGCCGGCGGCAAGCTCTTCCAGTATTATGCAGGAATCAAAAGTTTGCAGGTTCAGTCCACCAAGAGCTTCAGCCACTTGAAAGTTGACCAGACCAATCTCCCAGGCTTTTCTGACCGGACCGTTGGGGAAATCCCCCGACTTATCAAACTCTTCCGCCAGTGGGGAAATTTCACCTTCGGAAAATTCTCTCGCTAACTTTTGGAATTGTGTTCTCTCTTCTGATAACTCAAGGTTAGGCATGATTTCAGTTTCTACTCCAGTATCGGTGAAGTACTTGCTATTCGTGACAGATTGCATTTGCGATTGTGACACGTTTCCTGCTTCAAAACGGTGACTGGAACGACATTTTTAGTCTTATTAATCTAATTTACAGGAAGGACTGCTTGCGGGAGATTTGAACGACGAGCTAGAAGCGACAAGTCAAATCAAATTCAAAGTAATTGACAAGGGGTGGCAACAAATCGATCTTGAAGACGTCTTAAGCGCACGGTCCTTTGTCGGAATATTGGAATTGCCAGAGGGGTTGTCATATGAGGATTCTTAGAAAACCTTCATTCTCTTTGCCCTTAGCTTGGATGGTTCCACTTGACCAGCGACGGACAGGTAGTCATGATTAGGTCGTGTCGAGAGCCTGCTTGCAGGACCTTGGCGCTCAAATTGACCCTCCATTAGAACAGGAAGATTTTCAGGTTTGTCGGTTCTTATAGCACCATCTATTCTCTCCGCTGACTTCACCAGACTTGGTGAAGATATCCTGGCGGCAGAAAAAGGGGGAGCAGACTGGATTCATGTGGATGTGATGGACGGTCATTTTGTCCCGAACATTACCATCGGTGCGCCAGTGGTCAAAAGCATTCGCAAAGCGACCGCCTTACCTCTGGATGTGCATTTGATGATTTCAGATCCGGACAAGTACGTGGATGATTTCGCTGAGAGCGGTGCGGATTACATTACCGTGCACGCGGAAGCAGCTACACATTTGCAGCGTACTCTGGCTCATATCAGGTCACTGGGAAAGAAGGCAGGAGTAGCCCTGAATCCTGCTACGCCTCCGGATGTACTTTCGTACGTCCTTGAGGATATCGATCTGGTTCTGGTTATGTCCGTCAACCCTGGTTTTGGTGGGCAAAAGTTTATTCCATCGGCGCTCTCTAAAATTACCAGGTTATGCAAAATGTTCTCAGAAGCCGGTTTGACCCAGGCAAAAATTTCGGTGGATGGTGGCATAAATTCACGGACGGCGCCCAAAGTTATTGAAGCCGGCGTGGATGTGATCGTGGCTGGCAGTGCTGTATATGGTGCCGACTCTGTTAAGGATGCAATTGCCGGGCTCAGAGCATCCGACCCTACGGGTAGTGCCAGTGTTGAAAAAATTGAAAATATCGAAAAGATTTGTTAGAGGTTCAGGAGACCTTCGATTCTGTTTTCCAAGTTGAATGAGGTAGGAAAAGTGTTTGCTCGAAATTTAGTAAAAGTATCCCTGGTTCTCAGTCTGTTCGCCTGTGGAACTACGCCGTATGCGGTGCTTGCCAAAGAGTCTAAGAAGAAGCAGCCTGACTACATCATGGATACGTCAGGAATAGGCAAGTCCAATAACGGAATGATCATGTCCAATCAGATTTTAGAGCTGGGAGTTGTTACTCCAAGTGCTTTGAGATTGCAAGGTGAGCAAGCGATTCGGTTAGGCAATTTGGATCGGGCAATACAGGTCCTTCAGCGTTCAGTTGAGATGAATCCTCTGGATATGGATGGACGGGTTCTTTACGCCACAGCTCTGGAGAAGAAGCTTGTGAAGCAGAAAAAGAGAGATCCAAAACTCTATAACTACGTCCTGAAGCAGTGGACTTTCGTGTTCAAACATTCTGAGTTTGACGATCAGAAGATGCAAGGACGAAATCATCTAATCAACCTGGCTGGCCGTGCTCCCCGCTGGCATGAGAGCGTTAATCGATATCTATCCAAGATAATGATTCCCGAGGATGGCTCTGTCAGAGTTGCCTTTGGTGGTGAGGCTCAAATAGCTCAGTAGAACTTGCGCCTAGCTCAGCTATTCTCTTGCTTTGAATCTCCGGCCAGCTTTTTTCTGGACCAGAAGAATACTGTTTTGATGATTCTAAAGAGTCCAAACAAAGCTGAGAGAAATCCGATTATTATCCAGGGCATGCAGGGATGCATAGTAAGGACATGTTCTTTTGCTAGAAGCATTTCATTGCTGAGCTGAGCCTTTGTGTAAATATCTGGGGGGAGTTGTCTCGCTACTTCCAGAATGAAGCCTATGGCCATGTTTAAAATTCCGAATATGAACCAGGTCCAACCTGCTCGGTAGACGAAGAGGACCGGCCAGAAACCTGTGAGCATCAAGGCATCTGAAATCCAGACGTTCTTATCGCCTTCTTTGAAAATGAAGAGTAAAAGAAATGCGATCACCCAAAATATGGTTGAAACAAGTCCGGCAATTTTGATGTGGGTGCTAGCTGAATCGGAGTGCTTCTTTGCCATGGGCAGCCTCTTTGATGGAACCTATGATTCTGGTGAACTCCCTGGGAACGTCTTCCGATTGCAGACGTTTGCTGGATAAGCGGGCAAACTCCAGCTTGTCGAATTCACCCAGGTTGTTTCGTCTCCAGAAACGGCTAACTTGTTCTACTCTTCCTTTATTCAGATTCAACTTTTCCAGGGGCAGAAAAGTAGCGCTTCCTGTTTCCGCTATATAGTAATTGATCAACTTTACGAAGGTTTCGTCGGAATAGGAATCCTCGAGTTCCCCTTCTTTCAAAACCAGAAGACTATCGATCTCTCTAAGGCTTTCTTTGAGGATCTCCGCTTCCTCGTTAACGTCTGAATCTAGGATGGCCACCAGGGGCAATTCCACCACATCTCTGAGATTTAAAAACTGCCGTACAACCTGTTTTGCCCCTCCGCAGCTTTTTACTTCCACCGCGTGACTGGCGAAATCAGTGCCTTTCAATTCAGCAAAGCGGGGCAGAAGAATCTCTTCCGATTGTCCTTCCGCCAGGACAATTACTTTCGGCAAAAAGTCGCCGGGAATGCTCTGGGCTTCCCTGAATTTTTTCAGGGTTTCATTCCAGATTGATTGGCAAACCAGTATATTTTCCGGATTCTCGCTTGTGGCAATACTTTCCATAACCGTAGTAAGAAATAACCAGCGACTGTCACCAATCCAGGGGCCTTCATTTAACAGTCTGGTCCAGCAAATCTGAGAAAGCTCCGCCGAAATAAGCCAGGCTGATTCTGAGTCACTTATCGGCAGTGTGTCTCTTAACGAATAGGCGAATGGAGTTGCTGCGGAATGCCTAAGAGTGTCATCTTTCATCCACAGGTCGAAGGCTAACTTCTGAAAACGGCGAAGGTCTTCCAGGGCGAATAAAACACTGATGGCTCTATTGATACTGCCTGTGATATTTGCGCAAGAATTTTTTCTACCAGATAGTTCGCTTAACTGAACTACACTATCCAGAGTGTCACTATTTCCAAAACCAAAAAATTGTGAGATGATTCTAGATCGCATTTCGAGCGTCATCGAATCCAAATCAGGGTTGCTGCTCTCTACTCGTTTCAGAAGCTTTAGAAGAGACTTCCTTTGTTTTGACCACCGGCTGGAGGGTTCTTCCAATGAAAAATATCGCTGGATCATTGTCCAGAAATCATCAGGGGAAGGAACGTCCTGGCACTTAGGGACCTTTATTTTCTTGTTCAAGCCTGAGTAGAAGACCTCTTTAGGATAAATCTTATTGGATCCTACCACGGAGTTCTTCCCAGAGCCCTCCCTATGAATTGAGTCGGTTTTAGATGCCCTGAACTGGGGCTGGATTTGGTGACTGTAATGACTACCTGTCAAAATTTAGAGAAGAAAAAATTCGACCTTGACGATGTGATCGTCAATGGCTCCACATGGGCAGCAATCTGGCATATGTCCTGGCCTCTGGTCATCCAGATGTCCACTGTCTCCATAGCTAGTTTTTGTGATGTTTGGATTGCTGGAAAGATGGGCTCCAACGTTCAGGCAGCCATCGGAATTTGTGGGCAAATCTGGTTCTTTATGATAATGCTCACTGTCGCGTTGTCGGCGGGAACGACGGCTCTGGTGAGCCGCTTTTGGGGTGCCAGGGATTTCAAAACAGCAGAAGAAGCGGCCAGGCAGTCGATGATTTTTGCCTTCTGTTTTGGAACGCTATCTATGATCGGGGGTCTGATTGTCTGTAGACCGTTGTTGGCTCTTTTAGGGGCTTCCGAAGAAGTGCAACGGCTTGGATGGCAGTATATGTCCATCGATCTTCTCTCCCAACTGCCTTTCACTGTGGTCTGGATCACCCATGCGATCTGGCGGGCCATGGGTAACGCCCGGGTGCCCATGATCAACTGGGCGATTATGACCACGATAATTTTGGTGCTCGACTATTCTTTCTGCATTCAGCCATTCCAAATGGGGATAGGCGGAATCGGGTTGGCATGGTTTATAGCTTCCCTGGTGGGTATGACTCTCAATCTGATATTTCTGAGAAAGACCAGACTCGCAGAAGCCATGACTTTTAAGTCGATGTTTGAAAGTGGTTTGTCCCGGTTATGGTTGATGAGGCTTCTTAAGATCGGCTTGCCTGCTTGTGTTACCGATTTAGCCTGGGTTGGCGGTTGTTTTGCACTCTTTTTGATCTTTGCTCAGACGGAGAATCCTACGGCTTGCCAGGCCGCATGGGCTGTCGGATTTAGATTGGAGGAGATAGTCAGCTGTTTGCCGGTTTATGCACTGAGCACAGCCGTAGCCACCATCGTTGGCCAGAATCTTGGAGCCAAAAAACCGGATCGAGCGGAAAAGGCCGGTTGGCAGGTGGCCATGGTCGGAGGACTTTTCACCCTGGTGGTGGGAATTGTTCTATTTCTTGGTGCTGAGCGGTTTTCTTCGCTTATGAGTTCAGATCCGGTGGTTATCGCATATACCACCCAATACTTTCAGGTGGTGGGATTATGCCAGCCTTTTGTAGCTCTCTGGCTGATTCTTTTCGGTGCCATGCAGGGTGCTGGATACACATATTGGCCTATGTGGGCCAGTATCGTTGGTCTGGTCCTGGTCCGATTACCCCTGGCCTGGTTTCTCACCCTGAAGTTTAATGATGGGCCTCTGGGATGCTGGCTGGGCGTAGGTTTTGCTGCGGTGTTGCTGGGTATACTTGCTCTCTGGCGCTACTCCACCGGTGTATGGAAAACCCAGAAAGTTTGATCTTAGAAAATTGAACTTTTAAGCCGCTGTCTCCGTTATATGAGCAGGTGGTCTCCCACATGTTTCCATGGAGGTAACGGCTATGGATGACAATATGCTCGCGGCAAAAATCAGCTATGGGCTGCCAACCTTTAAGTTGATGCTTGTGCGTGAGGTCAACAAAAATAGACCTTTGCCACGCGAGCCTGTTCCGGTCAGTATTAGTGCTCCGGAGGATGTGGTGGAGTTCATCGGTCCTCTATTCTATGCTCCGGAAGAGCACTTTATCGCTCTGCATCTAAACGCAAAAAATGAGATCACCGGAGTACATGAAGTGTCTCACGGCACCCTCTCTTCCAGTCTGGTTCATCCCCGGGAGGTGTTTAAGGCAGCGTTCGTGGCCAATAGTCATTCCATCCTTGTTTGTCACAATCATCCTTCCGGCTCTCGTTTGAAGCCCAGCCGGGAAGATTTATCCACCACTACTAATCTTATTGAAGCCGGCGTTATATTGGGAGTGTCTCTTTTGGACCATCTTATTGTAGGCGGTCAGGAAGCAAATGATTGGTATAGTATTCGGGAGCACCATCCGGAACTCTGGTCATAATCTTAATGTACACTGGTTCGGATCTGTTTTATAGTGGTGAACTCAGCATCTCTGGGCAATATTTATTAGGAAGAGCGATGAGTGTTTTTAAGCGAAGGAAGTCAATACCCGTCAATGTAGGTGGTGTTACTGTTGGTGGCGATGCTCCTATAGTTGTGCAGTCCATGACCAACACCGCGACCGAGGATCCTGTTGCCACAGCCAATCAGGTCAAAGAGCTTTATGAAGCCGGATCCGAACTTGTTCGCATCACCGTAAATACCCGGGAGGCAGCCCAGGCAGTTCCTGGAATCGTTAAGGAGCTTGAAAAATCCGGGGTTTCGGTTCCTCTGGTGGGGGACTTTCACTACAACGGTCATATATTGCTGCGCGAGTATACCGACTGTGCTCGTCTATTATCAAAGTATCGAATCAATCCTGGGAACGTGGGTCGCGGAGATCGGCATGACGAGAACTTCAAGGCGATGGTCGATGTGGCTATCGAGAATGAAAAACCGGTGCGAATCGGCGTTAACTGGGGATCTCTCGATCAAGATCTGCTCGGTCGCAGGATGGATGAAAATGCTTCTCGGAAGTCACCCAAAACGGCCCATGAAGTCTTGATCGAGGCTATTGTGGAGAGTGCTGTTATGTCGGCCCGGGCGGCGGAAGACTATGGATTGCCCGGGGAGAAAATAATCCTTTCTGCAAAAGTTTCAGAGGTGCCGGATTTAATCGAAGTCTATAGAAGATTGGCGGCAGCTTGTCCCTACAGTCTGCATCTTGGACTAACAGAAGCCGGCATGGGCACAAAGGGTATAGTCTCTTCCTCTGCTGCCCTTTCTATTCTTCTCTCAGACGGAATAGGCGATACTATCAGGGTGAGTTTGACTCCCCAGCCCGGCGGTTCAAGGGTAGAAGAAGTTCTCGTCTGTCAGCATATTCTTCAATCTCTCGGGTTGCGTTCATTTTTACCCCAGGTAACAGCATGTCCAGGTTGTGGACGCACAACCAGTACGGTTTTTCAAGAGCTGGCCAGGGATATTGAAGAGCACCTGACCAGAAGTAAGCTTGAATGGGCCAAAAAGTACCCCGGGGTTGAGAGCCTCAAAGTGGCTGTGATGGGTTGTATAGTCAATGGCCCGGGAGAATCTAAATACGCCGACATCGGTATATCGCTGCCCGGTACGGGCGAAGAGCCGCGGGCTCCAGTCTATATCGACGGCGAATATGTCACCACCCTTGAGGGCAGCGGCATGACCGGAGATTTTATAAACATGGTAGAGAAGTATGTGGACAAGAAATTCGGCAATAGAGAAGAAGCCACTGTCTAGCTGATCTTCGAACCGGGTTTTAGTTCTCTGTCAGGTTTTAATAGTACTATTTCCGAGCTTCCTTCTTCGGATGCTCCAAGGACAAGAACCTCCGACATGAAGTCCGCAATTTGTTTTCGCGGAAAGTTTACCACTGCGATGATATATCGCCCAATTAGATCTTCAGCTTTGTAGAGGTCTGTAATCTGCGCGCTGGAGCGCTTTTGACCCAGGTCGCCAAAGTCGATAGTGAGCTTGTAGGCCGGTTTTCTTGCCCGGGGAAACTCTTCCGCGGTCACGATTCTGCCGACCCTCATGTCCACTTTCAAAAAGTCAGAGAACGAAATTTGATTTACTGGATCCAAGATGATTCTCCTTTTCTTTCTTTCTGTTCAAGACAAAAAGCAAGGCGGCAGTTTCTCATCAATGCTTGCTGCCGCCCTTGCTATGACTTTTTAATGGATTGGCTCTAGTCCATCAAATCCTATCCTCTTCTATACGGAAAGATCCGTGACCTAACCGTGTCCGTTCAGGCTCTTTATCTCTTCGGTTATTTTCGGCACTATCTCGAATAGGTCTCCTACCAGTCCGTAGGTGGCATGTTTAAAGATAGGTGCGTCGGCATCTTTATTGATTGCGACAATAACCTTAGAGGAAGACATTCCGGCCAGGTGCTGAATTGCTCCTGAAATTCCGCAGGCAAAGTAAAGCTGAGGGCTGACTGTTTTGCCGGTCTGACCAACCTGGTGTTGATGGTCTATCCAGCCTGCGTCCACAACGGCTCGGGAAGCTCCCAGTGCCGCACCCATCGAATCGCAAAGCTCCTGGAGGACTTGCCAGTTCTCCGGGCCCTTGATTCCTCTGCCACCGGATACGATGATGGAGGCTTCACTAAGTTCAATCTTTTGACCTTCAGCTTTGTGCGTCTCTGTTACTTTCGCTCTAATCTTGCTGGTGTCTGCTTCAACGACCTCTACTTCAGCCTTGTGGCTATCATCGGCTTCATCGGCTTGGAAAATGTTAGGTCTGAGGGTGAGAATGGCGAGCGGATTCTTTATCTCGAACACACCATAGCTCTTACCAGAATACATTGGCTTGATCGGGTGATTGTCTTCCGTAAACTCGGTTACGTCTGTGACCATGGGAGCACCCAGGCGAGCCGCAGCTCGAGGCAGAAAGTCTTTGGCCATGGATGTGTTGGCCGCCAATACCAACCGCGGGTCAGCCTTCTTAATTACTTCGGTCAAAGCTGCGGTGTATCCTTCCGTCGAATATTCTTCCAGAGCGTCGGAGGCGACGGTGTAGATTTTTGCTGGCTTATACTTAGCGGCTTCTTCGGTTAAGGCGGCGGGATCTTTTCCTATGATCGCGCAGGAAACCGGCTCACCATTGGACAGTTTATGTGCCAGGCTGAGGGCTTCGAAACTTGCTCTTCTTAACTTACCCTTGCGGTTTTCGATGAAAACTAGAATTCCTTGGGACATGATTTTGCTCCTGAAATAGAAGTGTTTGAATTGAAAAATACTTTGTTGCTAGACCGGCATAAGAACGGCTAGAGAACTTTGGCTTCCTGGCGAAGTAGTTCAACCAGCTTTTTAGCCTGGGTTGGAGCGTCGCCATCCAGGACTGTTCCCTGGGGTCTTTCTGGAGGCAATCTCATCTCTTTAAGGACAATTTTTCTCGCCTCTCCGCCGACTTTACCCTTGAGACCAAGGGCTTCAGCGTCTTTGGTCTCAATCGGTTTGCGTCGGGCTGCCATCACCCCTTTGATGGAGGGATAGCGAGGTTCATTTAGACCTTTTTGTGCGCTGATTACGCACGGCAATGAGCCTGCTGGCAAGCACGCCAAGGCTTACCTGTCCAAACTTGTAGCCAAGTGGCGCGCACGTGATCCCCGGCATCTGTACGCCGGGG
>JAUIJG010000099.1 GCA_030431355.1 bacterium | reverse complement strand
GCCTTCCGAAAAGGGATTGGGAAACTCTTCCCCCAGTCTTAGCTCACCTTTCGCGATAGTCTCTTTGCAAACTTTACAGCTAGCCCGCCCGCATTTGGCGGATTCAATCATATGAGCCACAGGTTGGTCCTCCGAGAGCAAATCCACAATAAACTGAAAGTTCAAAGACTTATTCTACCTGAATTAGTCCAGGCAATAGGGGAGCCGTTGCAGCAATCTATAAGATTCCTTATAGTAGTGTTATGGGGAGAAGGATATGCTGAGACAGCCAGGCGACAACGAAAATAAAAACGCTTTCGACCTCTACAGGAAAGGTCGCGAAAGAGATGGCACCGGCTCGGCTGAAGACAGCTTAAGTCATGCGGACCAGAGCCTCTTCAACGGATTGGAAAGAGAGATACAGGCAGCCTCCCGCAAAAACCTGGTCGAAGGGCTTCCATTTCTGGAAGGTTTTGAAATTTCCGAAGGGGAGAGCGACTTTCAGCCGGATTGGTCGGCCATTCAACAGGGACAAATTCCCGATTGCCACTTTGTCGCTTCCACCCAGGCAATGGCTAGACATCCGGAGGGTCAACGCCTCCTTAAGGAGATGATAGAGCCGGCAGAAGATCCTGAGAATCCCGGGAAAAAAGCCTGGCAAGTGAAGTTTCCCGGTGCGGATAAACCGGTTCTAGTGACCGAAGACGAGTTGCATCCCCAGGGGGCAAAACAGCTCGACGCTGACTATAAGCCTTTGGCCGGACTACAAGGCGACTGGCCGGTCATACTGGAGACAGCGGCCGGCAAGCTCTGGGCGGAAAAGGCGGGAGCAGAGCCTTATAGATATCCAGCCATGCAGCTGGCAAACTGCGGCAGCGTGGAATGGTCCCTCAGCCTGTTAACCGGAAACAAAGTCTCACCGGAAGCAACAAGGATGGAGATGACCATAGGCGAAGTCAATGAACTAGCCGATAGCAGCTATCTAAACAAGCTGATGGTGGTGGTAAGCGGTTTTGAAAGAAGTCCGGCGGAACTTGAAAATCTTGTAGGCAGCATGGCCGACAAAGACCCCTATGTGGTTTTCGGGCGCAATGGTCATGCCTACACGCTTGTCGGTTACACTCCCGGTCTCGATGGAGAGGAAGGGACCTTTTCTTTGAGAAATCCCTGGGGAGGGAAAAATGCCGAAAGAATACATGATTTGCCATTTTCTGATGGCACCGCGGATGGCATCCTCAATCTAAAAGTATCGGAAGTGCAAAAGCTCTTCGATCAGATGTACATCTTAAAGAATCCGCCCGGGACAAGAGCCTTCAAAAGCAAGAGGGGTTGATCCGAAATCTGCTCTACTTAGAGTCGGCAAATTCCGACTGTGGATTCCAGGAAGGTTTGTTCTCTCCTTCGCTTAGAATTTCTCCTACGCTAAACAAAAGCTCCACGTCTTCGGCCGCACCGGACAGGTCCCAATCATCCTTAACCTTGTCACTCGGTTTATGATAATCATTGACTATATAATCCGTTCTAATGCGCCGGCCAAAATCAGATGGTTTGTCGCGGAAGCAGGAGCCAGGGAATAGAAAAAACAAAGCAGGAATGCCCTTCTGAAGAAATGCTAGATGATCACTTCTAAAGAAGTATCCTTTTTCAGGCTCCGGATCCGGTACCACTCTTCTATCCTGAGATGCGGCACAATCACTGAGTAGCTGGTCCAGGGAAGAATGACCTGTGGCGATGCTGACTATCTCTTCGGTGCGTCCCCAGACATTCATGACGTCCATATTTATGATGGCGATGGTAGACTCAATAGGCATCGCCGGCTCTTTCACATAGTGTTCCGCCCCCAGAAGTCCTGACTCTTCGAGGGTAGTGAAAAGAAAGAGAATCGTCCGGGACGGAGCCTTTTTCAAATTCTTAAATCGCCGGGCAATCTCCAGGGTCATGGCCACACCGGAACCGTTGTCTACCGCACCACTATAGACATCGACTCGACCATCCTTCTCTTTGATACCAAAATGATCCCAGTGAGCGCTGTAAACGATGGTTTCGTCCTTCAAAGTCGGATCCTGTCCTTCAATTTTGGCGATCACATTGCTGGACTCAAATCTGCGGATCTCATTCTGCACTTTGAAAGAGCACTTAGCCTCCAGGGTTCGCGCCTTGAATCCCGGTCTACCTGCTTCTTCCTTTAGTCTGTCAAAATCCAAACTGCTCATCTCAAATAGCTTGACGGCGGAATCGTAAGAAAGCCAGCCTTCCAGAAGCACCCTTTCATCCGGACAGGTGAGCTGATAGTTTTCACCGGTCCAGCTTGATCGGACCACATCATAGCCGTATCCGGCTTTCCGATCATCATGGACGATCAGCACTGCCGCCGCCCCCATCTCCGACGCCTTTTCATATTTATATGTCCAGCGGCCATAGTAGGTAAGGGCACGCCCTTTAAAGAAGCTCTCATCCAGCTTGCCCGGCTCTTCTGCATCCGGTCTCTCCGGCTGTCCTATTAGAACCACCACAGTCTTGCCGCGGACATCCACACCGTCGAAATCATTCCAGCCATACTCCGGAGCTTCGATGCCATAACCGGCAAAAACAACGGAGGTTTCATCGCCTGAAACTAGCTTTTCCAGATGTTTTGACTGTCCCACAAAAGCATCTGGAAAGTCCGGGCAGAATTTGCCAGAGCCTGATTCAAAAACAATCTCTGGCTTCCCGACCACTCCTACAACAGGCATCTTCTGGAAATAGCTTCCATCATCTCCGGCTGATTCTAAGCCTATCTGCCTGCAGCACTCTGCCAGGTATTCTTTGGTCCTCTCCTCACCGGCGGTGCCGGGAGCCCTTCCTTGCAGCTCATCGGAAGCAAGTACCTTTATATGCTCCAATAAAGCTTCAGATACGACACCGTCAGGTTCGACTTTCTGTTTCGACTGCATCGGTTGAGTCCTCGCAAATTGTAGGGCAACTTAAGAACTTGTCTCTAACTCTTTTCGGGAGTAGAGTTCAGAGCTTTCTCCGCGCTATCCGTTAGCGCTTTGTCGGCACCATCCGGCTTGTCCAGGCGCACCAACAGCCACTGTTGGGTTCTATCTTTATCAAAATGCACTAACAACGGTGCTTGATCTTTTAAGAGATTGCCCAGGCCCGTATCGTAGACCACTTTCTTATTGTCACCCACAGTCCAGGCTACTCGCTGGGTCTTTTTATCCAGCTTGCCATGAATCTGCTGAGTCTGATCAGACAGCATGTCATAGTAGTTGCCGGCCACATTGCCTTTCTTATCCATGGCTATCTGGAACAACATTGTGGAGTTGGTTTGAGACCCCTCCAGCATTGAGAAAACACCTAAAGGCTTCCATTCGTCTTTCTTGGAAGGCTTGCGGGCATCACTCTTTCCGGCAAGATTTTGTGCCTGATTGTAGTATTCACCAGCGGTGGCAAAAGGCTCACCGTTGTAATAAACCTGGTTATTGTTATAGGTAATATTCTGACCGTATCCATAGTATTTTGGTTTGGATGTGGCACTCATAGCGAGCATTCCAGCCAACATCGCCCAATCAGTGATCATGAATGCCATTCCCCATCCCCAGCCAGGATACATCCAACATCCGCGAGCGCCCCAAAAACCATGGTAACCCCAACCATAACCTCGATAGCCGCCACCAACAAAGACGTTGTTGTGATTGAAGCTATTTCGAACAGCCATGCCCTGGTTATTAATCTGTCTATTAGAATAGTTATGAAGGTTGTGGCCACCGCTTATCGCTCTGTTACCGGAGATTCTACCGAGTCCCCAATTTCCGTTATTGCGAAAGTTTCCGCCACCGCGATTGCTGAAGTTGCCACCGCCTCGACCAAACTCTCCGCCGCCACGGTTAGTAAAATTGCCACCGCCCCGACCGAATTCTCCGCCGCCACGGTTGGTAAAATTGCCACCGCCCCGGCCGAACTCTCCACCACCGCCGTGGAAACCGCCAAAGCCGCCACCACCGCGGAAGCCACCAAAACCACCGCCTCGCATACCACCGAAACCACCATGGAATCCGCCGCCAAAGCCTCTGGCATATACATAGGTGCAGTTAACGGAAAAGGACAGAATCAAAAGAACCGGCAGGAATTTAAACTTCGAATTCATTACTTCACTCTCTCTATGGTTATCTCGCTCTTATCAGGTACGGACACACCGTCTAAAACCCGCTCGACAGCTCTCCACGCGTAGCTATCATCACTCTTCTTGGACAATACTTGGGTAGATGTCATCTTGGCCCCATCAGCACCATACCGAACAGTCTCAACAACCCAATCGCTTCCATCTTTAAACCAATATCCACGGCCCACACCACCATCCGAGTCGAAGACCCAGGATGTTATGCCACCATTGGCCGGGTCTATTCCGATTACCTGCATATCAGAATGTTTGTCACCATCGGCAGTCTGGATCTCAAACTTACTTACCAGGAAATTCTTATTTCTGGTGATACCAGTTTTGATTGATGCCTCTCCCTGGGACCCTTTTGCTTTCCAATTGCCGCTCAACCAGTGAAGGTCCTCCACCTTTGCGCCATCTGCCATTCTCAGTCTCTCGACCACGCTGGCCACTTTCCAGGCATCATCCTTCTTCACATGGATTGCGGTGTAAACAGTCTCCCGTCCCGGTGCGGCAACATTCTTTATCGTGCCTTTTTCAATGGCGATGTTGTCCCCAACCTTTTTGATAGAGTCGATGGAGAGTTTGATAGTGGAACTACTAGCATTTTCGAAAAATTGCTCGTACACGGCTCGGATAGAATCACGACCTTCCGCAGTTCTTCCGTAAGGTCCGGTATAACATCCATCCGCCAACCATAGATTCAAAATGCTTTCTATATCTTTGGCCTCGAAGGCTTTCTCATACTTTTCAGCCTGAGCTCTTATGGCATCCTTGTCAGAATCCTGAGCAAAAACCGGGTTAGCAGTTGTGGTAGTAAAACAAAATGAAAAAGACAACAATGCAGTTGTCAACAAATCCAACTTCCTTATCATCGTGAGGAAGACTCCATTACTCTTGAGGGTAGTTGACGAATTTTAGCAAGTTTAACACTGCTTTGCTTACTCGATTTTAGTAAAGCCTCTTCGAATGAAATCACGCAGTATCGGGCTGATTGGGACGACTTGCCAGCGCAGACAACCAGCCCCTTTTGACAACCCCTGAAAAGTTATCGAGGAAGAATCACTTCTCTAATACTAAAATTGTCATCTGCTCAGTTTGATATCTATATATCAGGAGGTCCGACAGTAAGAGATGAGAACAATTGCCAAAACCTTATTTCTGCTTGCCCTGACAGTGAGCATGCATAGCGCTCCGTTACACGCAAAGACATCTTCTCTCGACAAATATATGGAAAAAGGTTCGGGCGCGATTAAATCGGGCAATTTCAAAAAAGCAATCTATTCCCTCAAACGAGCAGTCAAAGAGCTGGAGAAGTCGGAAGACCGTTCAACAAGCAAAATTCGTGTAAAAGCTCTTTGCCTATTGAGCCGCGCCCAGACGGAAGAAGGAGATTTTGGTGAGGCTCTGGCAAACCTGACAAAATCGATTGAGCTATATAAATCATTCGGTCTTGCCGATAGAGAGCTAGCCACCTCAATTAATGATGAGTACGCAAAGCTCGCCAGTAAATGCACCACTGTCGATCTGGATAAACTGGGAAAAGGTGCTAGCGAAGCTCTTCTAAAAAACAGATCAGTGATCACACTACTGAAAAACGGTGGATTCTATGAAGTCTCCATCGACTCACCGGAGAAATTTGATAGCCCCACCGGCAGCAACACCATTGATACCATTCGTCTAGACAAAAAAGTGACCTTCAAGCTGATTGAGGAGAGCGATGGTAAGGTAAAAGCCCATGATATCAAAGGCTTTCAAATTCGCTCGGTGGAAAAGAACATGTGGGTCAACCTATACGACTGTTCTATCCAGGCAAGAAATGGAGAGGGAGAGTATCCTTCCGAAATATCGGCGGGCAAGATGGGGGTGATCAAACATGTAAACCGAGCCTTACCTGCGCGAATATACGCACCAGTCGGGGGAATCATCGCATCCATCCATGCTATGAACGGTAAGACGGCATTGTCACCGCTGACGGTACCGGAAGAGACCGAGGTCTCTCAGCCGCCAGAAAACAGAGAGAAAGTTGAAGAACCAAAAATAGAAGACGAAAAGCAAGAGATTGCAACTCCCACTGAATCAGCAATTGAATCAGTTGATTCTGCTGTAGAGGCTGCAGAAGCTGACAAATTCAAAGAGAAAGAACAAGTTGAACAGATCAAACAGTTAGAGCCCCAGGCGCAGCCGGAGCCAGTGGTGCAAACTGAAGCGCCGGTAAAGTCTGAACCGGTGAAGACAGACGCGGACATCGAGACCATAGATATCGAATTACGGCACACAGATCAATCGAATATCCAGGAATCTTTAATTGAAGAGAAACCTGATGAAAACAGAGAAGCGGAGCAGCCTGATCGTCTACAGAACCAAAAGAAAGCCGACGACGACGACGAAAAGAAAGCCGTGCAAAATTCTGTAAAGAGTAAGAAGAAGAAGCGTGCGGATGATGATGATGACGATGATGACGACAAGGACAAGGACAAAGACAAAGGCGACGACGATGATGATGACGACGACAAAGATGACGACGATGATGACTGAACTATGTCTTGCAATCTAGTTGAACTTGTCCATTCATCTATGCTACCGGCCTCCGGGACCTCGACCAATAGGATGTCTCGATGCTTGCAAAGATTTTTTGTCGGTTACCGGAATCGCCGTTTTCCAGTGAACGCCATTTCTTTGACCTGTCACCACATGATCTCGACGCTCAAGAATAGTAGGTCTGTATGAGGCGACTATAGAACCGGCTTTTTGCGCGAATTGCTCAGAGTTAGCATCGGTGCCAAGCACCGCCATAACCCTTCCACTGGTTCCAAAATTGTCCGGCGCCACTAGCAGATAACCTCTAATGGGAATATTCGCTCCGGAGACATTTTTCAAAGATTGTTTGCTGGAAGCCGCATAAACAAGCTTTCCGGATAAACTGTCTGACCAGGCCGCTTTCGATATCCTTCTTGCCAGAATAGATCTGACATATTCACTTTCGCCTACAACAATCGCCAGAGGTCGATGTTCGCAGGCGGCAACATTCAAGCCAAGACGAACAGTATCGACCAGGGGCAGATCAAGAGAATTCGCCCCCCGGGAACCAGGGTATTTCGCAGCCACCTGCTTCATATAGGCTGCCAGGCCATCGGCACCTTCAAACATTCGGCTGGGGCTACGACTTCCTCGCAAAAGCGGTCTTCCCAGGGGATCAAGTATCGTAAATACAGTATTCTCCAGGTCGGCGCCCCGACGCCAGTAAGACTTTAAAATCCTCGCTTCGGATTCGCTTTCATAGGTCATTAATCTAATGCAGATAAAGTCAGATGAAGCATTGACAACTTCGGGCCGGGACAGGAACCTCCTGTCCATGTTTTGTTTGCCCGGTCACCACATGCCTGAAATATTTCTGCAATGGGGCGCGGCCGACACAAGCAGTATCGGTCTGTTTAGTGACCGCGCTGCTTCCATGCCCTGTTTAAAAGTTGGAATCCAATTGATCCCTTTCTCCTGGGAATGAGCACGGCTGCCCATTTCTCTCTGCCCAAACTGGCCATAAGGCAAAGCGAATGCCGGCTTTTCAAAACATAGCGCTAAAAGACCTGACACGAATAAGAAAACACCTAAAACTAACGATGATATACGCACTTCTACTTTCCCCAACCGCCGACGGGAATCAACCCGGACTTTAAACCACTATTGAAACTAACGAAATCAGCAACGAAAAAGTTCAAAAAACATCGAAAAAATTTAGCGAAAAAAATATAGCTTGATAAAGCCCTATCCCTCAGTCTACCGGAATCAAAGTCATAGACAGGGGAAAACCAAGCTGGAACTAATGAAAAATACGGACAGGCTTTCTATTATGAGCTCTTCCTGCGCCAATTCCTTCTAATTCGCAAGGATTTGCAGTAGAGTTGATTGTGAAAAACCGGAAGACGAGACCGCAACGATGCCAAAACCCCAGAGATTTTCGCTGAAGAAACGCCTCAGAAGAGACCAGAGAGGAAATGCCCTGTCCGAATTCGGTCCGGCAATGTGGATCCTTCTGATCTGCATATTCTTTCCGCTGATGAATCTTTTGAGCCTGGCAGTCTCCTACGGATTGTGCGTGGTCCTCAATTACAATCAGGTTCACGAAGCATCTCTAATAGAATCTGCCCAGGCCCAGAGTCCGGCTGGTATCGTGAAAAAACAGATTCCGGATCAGTGGCTGGGCGGCATGGGCAAATTCGTGAGAATCAGCGGCTATCCGAAAACCAATGTGGGATACCTGAACGGATTTGGCGCGGCCAGTGAACAAGACAAACTGGTCTGGGTGCAAACTACCGTGGTGTGCAATCCATTTCTTACTATTCCGCTGCCGGTGGCAAGCGTGCCCGGTATCAACGCACCGATGCCTTTCACTGTCTACGCTGAGCGCCCCATGGAAAATCCTGATTATGCAGGCAATACAGCCAGCGCCCCGCCGCCGCCTGCTGCTCCTCCTGCCGGGAGCGGCAACTCAGGAAATCCGATGGCGACAATGTTCAATCCCGGGCCAGCTGGTCCTAACGGTCCCGGTGGTCCAGGAGGTCCCAGTGGCCCCGGTGGCCCAGGAGGTCCAAGCGGTCCCGGCGGTCCAAGCGGTCCCGGCGGTCCAAGCGGTCCTGGTGGTCCTGCCGGCCCTGCCGGTCCTGGTGGTCCAGGGGGCCCCATGGGTCCTGGTGGTCCTATGGGTCCTGCCGGTCCTAACGGTCCTGCCGGTCCTGGTGGTCCAAACGGTCCCGGTGGTCCGAAGGGCCCAGCCGGTCCAAGAGGGCCCAGCGGTCCCAACGGTCCCACGGGTCCTGGTGGTCCCACAGGTCCTGCCGGCCCCAACGGTCCTGCCGGTCCCGGCGGTCCAGCCGGTCCATCCGGTCCAGCCGGCCCTGCCAGCCCAGAGGGATAATTGCCAGATCATCATTACGAGAACCCGAGACTGGTCGCGCTCTACGACCTGGATAGCGGGTGGTCCGAAGACAGAGACTTCTACCTGAATCTTCCAAGGAAGGCAGTGGAACGCATTCTTGACCTGGGTTGTGGAACGGGTCTTCTGTGTGATGCTTACGCGGCCAGGGGCCATGACGTGGTGGGTCTTGATCCAGCACCGGCAATGCTGGAAGCGGCAAAAGCCAAAGAGTTTGGCGACAGGGTAAGCTGGGTTCTTGGCGACGCCGGTAGCTATATTGCAGACAAAAAATTCGATCTCATAATAATGACAGGTCACGCCTTTCAAGTCCTACTGGATGATGAAGAGATTGAAAGAACATTCGCAACCATGGCTTCTAATATCAAAGATGATGGCAGGATCGTTTTCGAATCGAGAAACCCGGCACCCGAAATCGACTGGAAAGAGAAATGGAATTATAGCCTCACCATCGAACTGGAAGGTTGTTCTGTTGAAGAATCGAGAAAGTTCATGCAAATGGTTGGTGACCGCATGCAATTCGAACTTCATTACCGTTTTCCGGAGCAGACTTATGTCTCCCACAGCGAGCTGCGCTTTCTTCCCGCAGCCGAAATCCAGGACTTCGCGACAAAATCAGGATTAAAAGCCACCACTATATATGGTGATTGGGATATGTCGCCTTTCGATGAAAGTCTCTCGGAAGAGATGATATTCATTCTTGAAAAGATCAAGAGTTGAGAATACCGAAGCTCCCTTGAAACAAACAGTTAATAAACTGTTTGGTGCTGAAAAATAAATTCCAGGATTGGCTGATAGTATCGGACTAACCTTAGATACTAACCTGAGAAAAAATAAGCGCCTTGAAATTGTTCCTAAAACAGAATTTTTCCAATTTGAAGAGACCGAAATTATTAATCGGCTTGTCTCTGGTGTTGGCTTTGACACCAACATTGATATCGGCGGCGCTAGAGGCTTATCACAAATTCTCCCCAAAGGAGCTGGCTCAACATTGCCTCTTCTACCCTATAAAAAGTGCCGCCTACTTTACTTTGAAAGAGAACATGCTTGGCGGATCCGCCAGGCATGTGGAGTTTCCCTCATCTAACGGAGCGCTCCTGCACGGAGTCTACCTAAAGAAACCGAACTCCGAATACACATTTCTTCTGCACTATGGCCAGGGCGGAAATATTGCCAGCAATATTGGTCTTGCCCGAATGGTGCTCATGTCGGACCAGTCCGTATTTGCCTATGACTACCAGGGTTATGGCATGAGTGACGGCAAACCCTCTCTCAAAAATATGAGTGAAGACGGTCTTGCCGCCAATGACTACCTGGTAAAAGAGCTTGGCATAGACCCTTCCCAAATCGTTCAGTACGGAGTCTCTCTGGGCACCGGCGTAGCCAGTTACACCGCTTGCCGGAGGAAGTCAGCAGCTCTTGTCTTGTTCAGTCCCTATACCTCACTCTATGAGCTGGCCAGGGAGCGCATGCCATTTTTCTACCTTTATCCCGAGAACATGTATCCTGCCCCGGATATCGGCACACGTCCATTTTTTAACGTAAATGAAAAGACCCCGGTTTTCATCTGGCATGGCGAACAAGATCCCATAATCGGAGTCAATCACACCAAGAGCCTGGCAAAAATCTGTAAAAGCCCTCTAACACTCAAGATAGACTCCCAACTCCACCATGGGGACTGGTCCATCAATGAGATGTCCGAGGATATCAAAACTTTTCTAAAAAAAGTCTCCACCCTGAAGGGAAGCAAGATAGCCGGATTCTGAACCATCCTGAAAAACAACAAAGCCCATCAACCGTAACCGGGAATCAAGAATTGTGGACATTGATGAACTTTCCTCCATGGGAAGCTTCAATCCGTTATATGATCCCAGTTCAGATACTCTCAGACTTCTGTGAACAGGGGAAATCCCCACCGTCGCATCGAGCGGAGTTCATACGGAAGTCATATTAAGCTGTAAGGATTTGATCTCGACCCAGGGAGTCGAAAACAGGAGTCACAATGAGCACCTCAGAAGTTGGAAAGCTTTCCAGAAAACTTGGTTTGATAGGATACATAGCAATTACAGGCTCTTCATTATGGATGGTGTTCGGTCCCCCGCTAGAAGCCAGAAAAGGGGAGAATTCCAATAACGTAGAAATCGAGGGGAGAAAAAACATGAAAGAGACAAAAACAGTCCTTGATTATTCCGCTAAATCTCTGGATGGTAAAGACATAGACCTATCCGAATACAAAGGAAAAGTGCTCCTGATAGTGAACACCGCAAGCAAGTGCGGCTTCACCCCACAGTACGCCGGTCTCGAAAAGCTTTATGAAAAGTACCGAGGCAAAGGGTTTGAAGTGCTGGGCTTCCCTTGCAACCAATTCGGTTCCCAGGAACCTGGATCTGAATCAGAAATTGCCAGCTTCTGCCAGAAGAACTACGGGGTAGAGTTTCAAATGTTTGAGAAAGTGGATGTTAACGGCGATGATGCCCATCCACTATACAAGTACTTGACCCACGCCGCTCCCGGTGCGCTGAACACAGAATCCATCAAATGGAACTTCACGAAGTTTCTGGTGGACAAAGACGGCAAAGTGGTTAAGCGTTTTGCACCTAATACGACACCAGAAGATTTAGGTTCAGATATCGAAAAGCTTCTCTAAGGAAACTGCCCACGTCCATCAGAAAAAGAATTAAGCCTCCGGAAGTCTCATTTAGATTTAGACCTTCCGGGGGATGCCTTTGCCAAATTATTGGGGAACAATAGAGACTAGCGCCATCTAATTCAGATATTCGGAGTTTCTATGATTGAAAAAATAGTTAAAACCATCGACTTAAAAATATTGGCAGAAAAGAGTGATCCTACTTGCGTTTCAATATTCATGAACACGCACATGATCAAAAACGAAAGGCCCAAAGATCATCTTATATTCAAGAACTTTGTCGATACGGCAGACCACATCCTTAAGGACAAAGGAGTCAAACCACCCGATAGGGAGGAATTGCTGAGACCGGCTCGACAACTGCTGGAAGATACTCTTTTCTGGGCTTATCTTTCCAGAGGTCTTGCAGTATATCTATCGCCAGGTTGGCATGCCGTCTATAAGCTGCCAATTCCGGTGGGAAATAGAGCGTTTATAAACGAGCAATTTAATGTTGAGCCTCTGATCAGCTATTTCGACAAAAGCAATCGATTCTTCCTCCTTAGTTTGGACCAACATGGATGCAAGTTCTATCAAGGTACAGTGGATGGAATCTCCGAATTGCATCTAGAAGGACTGGAGAAAGCTCACCAGGTAATCGATCTGGTTGAGCCGGAGAAACAACTCCAACTACATAGCACGGCTAAAGGGGGAAGCAGATCGGCGTTCCACGGACACAGTGAGTCGGAACATCACAAAACCAGAATAAAGGAGTATTTCACAGCCATAGATTCTATCATAAAAGAAGAGTTAAAGAGAGAAAAGGCGCCCCTTATCCTTGCCGGTGTCGACTACCTGCACCCCGTGTACAAAGAGGTCAACTCATACAAACACTTGTTAAACAATGGCATCACCGGTAACACCAAAGATATGGACGAAGACAGCTTGAGAGAGAAAGCTCTTCAAATCACTTCTTCGGTCCTTTCAGCACACAAGAATGATGCCATTGAACATTACGGCAAAGCCAAGCACTCCGGTCTGGTGGTAGACGGTCCCTCAAACTGCGCTGTGGCAGCCTCAGAAGGAAAAGTAGAGCTCTTACTCTGCCAAAGTTCTTCTATCGCCACAGAACTTCAGTCCCGGGTTGAGAATCAAATCACCCTGGACGACCAGGAAGAATTCGAGGTTGGCAAAGCCGCTGTTAATGTCCTCATTCAAGGTGGTGAGATAGTGTTCCTCAAAGAGTCGGAATTGCCCTTATCTAATAAGGTAGAAGCCGTTCTCAAATATTCGGACAAAAGCTGAATCCCTGGCTTATATTCTAGCTGAATAACAGTGGAACCAAAAGAAGAGATATGGCGCTAATCACTATTATGCCGATGAGATTAAGCCAAATCCCTGCTTTCACCATCTCGGGAATAGTTAATCGCCCCGAGCCGAAGACTATGGCGTTCGGGGGTGTTGCCACCGGCATCATGAAAGCACAGCTTGAAGCGAGAGTACAGGCGATACTCAATATGTATGGATTGAGACCAAGACCGGGAGAGAGAGCCGTTAGAATGGGGAGCAAGGATGCTGTGGTGGCAACATTGGAGGTTAACTCTGTCATGGTCGTAACGGAAAGCGTGACAAAGAAGACATGCAAAACATGGGGAAGATGAGCTATGTGCCGGGCTTGACTGCCAATATATTCAGCCACCCCGGTACTTTGTACCGCAGCAGAAAGACTGAGCCCGCCACCAAATAGGAGGAGAATTCCCCAGGGAATTTTAACTGCCGAATTCCAGTCCAACAGAAACTTTTGTGCTTTCAAATCAACCGGAGTGACAAACAAAAGCGTCGCGCCGAGCATGCTTATTCCCGCATCGGTCAGACCAAAGAAGGGTCTGATTGTCGTTCCTGAAATGTCAAAGCTGATTGCGGTGAGCAATGGGCGAAAAGTCCACATAAAGGCGGCGAGAATAAAAATCAAAAGAGTAAGCTTCTCACCCCTCTTCACTTTGCCCAGCGCACTGAGTCCTCTCTCAACCAGCTCTTCGCCCCCCTCTATAGATACGTTGTTAACAGGGAAAAGAAATCTGGTCAAAAGCAGAAAGGTCATTGGCAACATCAAAATAGTAACGGACAAGCCTATAGGAAGCCAGCTGACAAAAGTAATTTCGGTACTGAAGACCCGAGGAACCGCTTCATTCACAAAGCCAACTAAAAAAGCGTTAGGTCCTGTTCCTATGATGGTCGAAATTC
>JAUIJG010000566.1 GCA_030431355.1 bacterium | reverse complement strand
GAGTCTTTACGTTTCCCTCTGACGCGGTGCATGTCTCCGATAGCAAAGGACTTGTGTATTGTGCAGTGAAAGATCCGGCATACGAAAAATTTAAATCTACATTTAATAGCAGTGTTTGCATGAATCGATATGGAAAAGTTGTTTTTGACTCCAGAGGATATGAGAGGCTCTCGTTGAAAGATGGAGTGGCGGTTCTAAGAAATAAACATGGGGCTTACCCTCTGTGTGTCATTGTCGATAAAACCGGGCCGATTTTTGGTCCTTTCAAAGCAAGCTCGGTAAGCAAAGTTGGCGAAAATCGTTATCTTCTCTGGAGAAGGGACAAGCGCTTCTATAGCCATGAATGGAAAGCTGATGCTTCGGGGTACCAGCGACCGGAGATGTTTGCCAACCTGCTTGGCGAATATGATCTGATCGGTTTGGAGCGGGAGAAGTTAGAAGAGCTTTTAGGTCAGCCAGAGAAGAGCAACAATTACCCGCGGGAATTCTATAGAGTGGGCTATGGTGGGTGTACACGAGCCCAGCCATTTTTAGAGTTCGAATTCAGAAATGGCAAGGTGAAAGCCTGGAGGATGAATACTTCTAGGAATTGGAATTATGAGCCCGCCGGAGAATGGGTGACTCGCAATATGATCTACCACTGGCCTGATTCTATGATAGCTAGAATTGGCGAGTCGTATGATTTAAAGCTTTACCCGAAGCCGAAAAAGAGCCGTTCAGAGTAGGCGTGTGGAAAGCGAAGAGTGAACCGGATGCTATCGAGTCAACCTCTAGAGAGCTAATTCCTACTGCTTTTAGAATGTTTTTGTTTTTGCCGATCGGGTAAAATAGACAAATTCCGGCTAGAGAATTTGATGATGTCAGGAGACGGCGACTCGGGCAAGAACATCGAGAAATTTAGCAAGTCAGACAGGTCCGAACGGCGTCTGGATAGTCCTGATGCGCAAGAAATTCTGGAAGCGGATCAGAAAACAATCTCCGAAATAGGCAAGCAAAACCCCGACAATTGGAGAAGTGCCGAAGGGCATTTTGCCATAGTCGATGAAAGCCAGGTGTTGGCGTCTAGAGATGTGACGGACGCAAGGACCGCTGACCGTCCGGTTGGCGGTTATGAAAAGGAGACAAGACCCGACGGAGGGATAACCCTAAAAGGAATTATTCCAGGCGACTCTTATGAGCCTGAGAAGCTGGATAGTATAGGAGAAGTCTTACTCTCAAACTCTCAGAGATATTTGGAAGAGCAAAAAGAACGTGCCATCGGTGCAACCGTAGGCACCGTCCAGAGTGTCGGTGAGATGACCATGAGTCTGGTCGAAGTGGCAGAGTTTGTCGGCGATGTGGTCGTCGGCAACAAAGAAAGAGCTGCGGAGAAAGGCGCCAAATTTGGAGATGCTATCGGCAAGACAATGGTGAGTGGTGTCAATGTCTTTAAGGCTGCTCACAAATATTTGTACAACATTGGATTTGAAGGGGATTACTCCAAACCATTCCGGGATGTACTGGCGGTCGGCATGGCCATTGATAGAGAATGGTCGAAACTTCCGCCAAGAGAACAAGAGCGACTAAAGTACAAACTTGCTACCGATGTGGTGGCAGGAGCAATACCTATTGGCGGTACTGCCAAAATAACAAAGGCGCAAAAGTTGACTACGGCTCTGGAAGAAGCTGCTCTGCTAGGCAATGAGTTGAAGCAAGGCGAGAAGGCTTCTGGTGCTATTTCTGAGGTTTTGGGTGATCTTTTCAAGCCGAGAAAAGTGGAGCGAGTCGGCAAGTCTGCCGAAACGACTGAGACCGGCCTGGCTTCAATAGTTGATGATGTAGAGCGCAGATTGGCAGGAGCTGGCGGTGATTGGCCAACCATAAATGAATGTCACTCGGAAGAAGTCGTGAAGCAGGCAAATGATTTATCTTGTACCTCAGCTGTTGGGCAAATGCTATCGAACCATGCAGTTGATCAGCAGTTCATAATGGATATAATTGAGTTCCCTGCAGACTTAGATGACCTGGCTGCTCTATTAGAGAAAGAGTTAAATCAGCCTTGGAGAAGTATTTCTACGAGTAAGAGAGGCCTGCAGACTCTGCTTGAACGAGGTGAGCCTTTTGGCGCAAACTTGAAAAATCTACCTAAGAATGAGTTTGAACGAGTGAAGTTGCCTCACTCTGTTTTAGTCGAAGGACTTGATGAGTTGGGCAATGTGATGATTAAAGATCCATGGGATCAAACTGCGTATAGTATGATTTTTGAGGATTTTTATGATCATTGGACTAATTTGGTTATTTATTTAGAGTGGTAGTTAGAGGTTGCGATGGCAAAAATTCCAGAGAATCAATTAAATAGACTGCGTAATGCTGGGCTTTTCATATCGGAGCCAGCACCCTCTACTCATGTTATGCCTGACTTCGTGTCTATTAATAAGCCGAAAGAAGTTAATGGTAACTGTATTCCAAATTTTTCAACAAAGTATGACATTGATGGCAAGGTAGAGTTCGATGCTCCATATGTCACCCTTCATTTTGATCAGAAGTGGATTGTTGAAGAGAAAAATGGCTCAAACTGGCGAGAGCGAA
>JAUIJG010000565.1 GCA_030431355.1 bacterium | reverse complement strand
GCCACGGCGGCTACGGCGACCGGTCGGGCCTGCCGAGCCTCGCGCCGATGCCCGAGCGCGGTGCGGCGGCCGTCGCGGCGCTCACGGCCGTGCTCGAGATGCAGCGCGAGGCGGCGGCTGCGGCCGGTGTCTCGATCGACGACGTCGCCGATACCGTCACCAATTACGCGGCCGAGCGAGTCCATCTATTTGGGGTCACCCGCAAGGATGGAACGGCTCATAACAACGCCGCAGTGGGAGGCTTAGCCCTGGCCCGCTCCTTGAACGATTCCTACTTTGGGGAGGATACTCTGGGGGCGGCAAGAGCCAGGGAGCATCTGGGTCGGGCCTACCATCTAGCGGCCGAGGTGAATGGTCGCCTTGGCGTGGCCCTGGCTACTCCTATCTATTATGAAGCCGGCAATAGATTCCGCGAGATGAACGAGATGTTCGAGAATTACGCAGAGAAAAACCCGGATGATTCGCGCATTGAGAATTTGATGTCGGTGGGCCGGGCTCTGGAATTGTCCAGAAACACAGCCGTGGCAATCCATGGTTTTTCCGAAAACAGTCCGATGACCAAGTTGAACCTGGACTACTACATAGAGACAGCCCTTGCCCATCCTGCTCCGGAGTCGTCTCAGTATCATCTCAATCTTGGTAGATTGAATGCTCTGGCTTCTCGCAATAAGTACAACCAGGAGAAAAGAGAAGAGTTCCTTGGCAAGACCGATGAACACATCGATAGAGCTCTTGTCCTTGCCGCCGATGGTGGTGTCAACACCAGAGCCTATCTGAACACCGTACTTCTCTCCATGCATGCCATGCATCAACTCAACCGAACCGAGCGGCTTGACTCCATCGTAGAAGGTGCCCTCAGCCGTCCGGAAGTCAATGATTATGTGCGAAAAAGCATCAGCGACTACCAGGCCCGACTAAAGAGTATTAGAGAGGCGGAAGCCGCCAAGAATCTATCGAGTTGATTAGATTTTAACGGCTTTTATTCTGCTCTTCCTGGGGCAGGCTGATATCGAGAATGATGGAAGCCATCAGCTTCAGTCTTTCAAAGTATGCAATGCGCTCTTTTGTGCTCAGCCTGGCTAGAATCTTATCCATAATCGCGTATATATCGATAACAAGGTCGGTAAATTTGTTTGTCAGACCGACTTTTCCATAGTATTGATTTAACTTCTCCAGATCCCCTTCCAGGCGGCAAAAGGTGGAGACCAGACCGCTGGCGTGTCCGTCTATGACCGAGACATCACAGTTCTCAATCTCGACCGAGTCGAGGTCTACAGTATCTTCCAGATGCTCTGAGAGAAGGGCTTTTAGAAAAGCCAATCTGGAGCTATCCATCTCTGTGAGATCATTGCTAATCTTCCCCTCTTTCAACCTCTCCTGAATAGACCCATCTCAATCTATACAGATTTTACCTTACCCTTCCTCCATTAGTGTATATGAACTAATTGGGGAGCAATTGCTCTGTGGTGGCTGGGGATGACATCTTGCCTTGTGGGACCGAAACTTTTAAATGCCAGGGGAAGCGGCAGTTCTCTCTCATCCAGGAGTTGTTGGTCCAGGCATGTGAGAGCTAATTTGGCATCTAGATCGATATTGCTGAAGCGGGCGGAGTCCAGGTCTAATTCTATGGAATGTTTTATGGTCCTTAGATTTAGAGGCGCGAAGCGCAGCTTGCCCTGGTAGGCATTCTCCAGATTGGTTCTGTCCTGGTGTTTGAAAGCGGCTTCATCCGGCAGCGGTCCGGCACCGTGCCGGGTTAAATAGCTGCGAGTCACATATATCACCTCTAGACTCTTGTATCCGGCACTAGCTGCCATTGCCGCCGGTACCGCCACTCCTGTTCTGGAGCGAGTAACGTGGGGGAAGAGATCAGCCCTGTCCATATTGAGCAAGAGCCCCTGAGCGCCTTCATATATGTAGGTGTCCGCCGCCGGGGCACTATATGAAACCTCACTGTTTTCGAGCATGAAGTCCGCCGCTTCAAGAAATTCCTCCTCTATCTCCAATAGGCTCTCGGGGCTTGATATCAGTTCAAACTGCTTTGATTCCTCTTTTCGATCTTCCGGCAGAGCCAGGCCCAGCTCCTGTAGCCTTAGATCTACCCAGAGAGTTCTCACCATCTTCAGTTTTGCTTTTAACAACCTTTTGTCAGCCAGGTCTTCCACACAGATATTTAGAGCCCGGCTGCGCAGGCTTCTAGTCACGGTCTCGTTAATTCCGATGCCGCAGCTTCCGTGTCTATCTTTATTTCTTGAATCTTCAAGGAGCTGATTGATGAGCATATCGACCGGGGTGCTCACCGGTGCGTGTCCGTGTAGGCTTATCTCCGGGGTGATGCCAAGTCTTTTTAGTTGGTGCCACTCTTTGCGAAACAGAAGTGGATTGACTATGAAGTTTCGACTGAGGTAGGTGGCGGCACCCGACATGGTGCCTGCCCCGAAGTGTCCGAAGACATGACGGCGCCCTGAGTCAAATTCCATAACCGTGTGACCGGCCTGGGCGCCGCCATTGAATCGCAACACCAGAGTGTTGTCAGGGTCCTGGCTGGCCAGATAGTCTGTGATCAACCCTTTTCCTT
>JAUIJG010000098.1 GCA_030431355.1 bacterium | reverse complement strand
CCGCACCGGAATAGTCATAGCCGCCTATAGAATAATGAGAGAGAATTGGACCTTCGAAGACGCCTATCGGGAGATGGTCGCCTGCGGCTTTCATAGAGTCAGGGTATATCATTACAAACTTGCCCTGAAAAGAATCCATGCCGATTTCCAGGGGACAATGAACTAATCTTTGGAAGCGGCCCTGAACTCAATGTTGAAGGTGGTGCCTTTTCCAGGCTCGCTTTCCAACCAGATTTTGCCCCCGTGCAACTCGACAATGCGTCTTACGATGGAGAGTCCGAGACCGGTGCCGGGATACTTGGTATCAAGGCGCTTGAACATTCCGAATATGTGGTCCTTGTGCTTCTCACTAACTCCGATACCATTGTCGGCAACCTTCACCAGCACTATATCGTCGAAAACTTCACCGGAGATATCGACCACAGGCGGCTTATCCGACCTGAATTTAATTGCGTTGCTGATCAGATTCTGAAAGAGCAGGGAAAGCATATCGGCATTGCCCATAATAGATGGAAGGTCGTTTGATACTACTTTGCCGCCGCTTTCTTTGATGGCATGACCAAGATCCTTAACGACTCTACTCAAAATATCATCCAGATCAACCACCGCAGTGCTGAACTCGCTGCGACCCAGGGAAGAATAGCTCAATATGTCATCGATTCTATTCATGGCGTTGGAAGCCGACGAGAAGATAATATTGAGCATCTCCTTGCCTTCTTCATCGACTTTGTCTTCATAGTCCTGAAAGACCAATCTGGCGTATGTCCCCATGGTACGGACCGGCTCCTTAAGGTCGTGGGCAGCCACCCAGGCATACTCTTCCAACTGCCTGTTGGTCTCGACAAGCTGTTGGGACATTAACAAAAGCTCTCTTTCCGCCTGCTTCTGGGCGGTGATATCACGGATAATAGCAGCACCAAATATAGGGCTATCGCCGGTGTTCATAATCGGATAGACCTTCATGGAAAGCTCCAGGGTCTGCCCGTCCACCCGGGTGATTTTCCTCTCGATGGTTTCGGAAGGATCTATGGAGATGAGAGAGAATACTTCATCATCGGCACCGAAGATTTCCGAGAGGGGCTGACCGATGACCTCTGATGCGCTCAACCCGAAGAGATCCGAAGCACCCTGGTTCCAGGAAATTATCTCCCTGTTGGAGGAGAAACCGACAATACCGTCTTTAGATGAGTCCACGATGGAAGCAAGAAATTCCCGGTGCGCCTCCAGCTTCTCTTTGTCTTTCTGGGTACTGGCCAGGGTGTGTTTGATCAGTCGCTCTTTAAGCTTGTCGGCAAACTGCACCTCCACAGAGTCGAAAGGTCTGGCATTGGTCGGACTTTCTAGATTCTCGGAACCAGGAACGATGGTGGCCTCCACCCCCGGTCGCTCCATCTTGAGCACCGGTTTTCGGAACCAGAATATCCATCGGCTGTAATCACTACTCGGACTGATGGCAAGCACTCCGGATACCTTGGAGCAATAGCCCCTTGCTTTGTCGAAATGCCGGGAGAGATTGCTGACGCTGTATATGCCTTCATAGTTCTGTTCGACAATCCAATTTCTCAGGTCGAGGATCTCTTGTCTGGAGAGGCTGCTCAAATAGTTGTGGACTTTGTCTCCATCCACAACGGCAAATCCTGAGCTATCAATAAATTCGGAAAAGTCATTTCTATTCAACTCGATCATATCCATCAGCGGCAGGCTGTTAGAGTTGATAATGTTCGTCAGATGGTAGAGCTTGTCGTCCTTTTCATTGATATGCTCTTTTTCAGCGTTGCTTACCTGATACTCGATACTGGCCGCTGCCAGATGACTGAGGGACACGCAAGCTTCTCTCACTCTGTGAGGGAGTTCTTTGACTTGGTAGCCATAAGCGACTACCAGTCCCCATAACTCCCCTTTTATTACAATGGAGAGTATGACCGCTGAATTGACCCCCAGGTTTTTCATGTAGCTGAGATGGCTGGGGGAGACCCCGCGCAGAAAGCAGTTGTTCAAATCAAGATTTTCACCATTTGCAGTGGCAACTCCCACCGATTCATAGTTTAGGTCTGGAATGATTCGGATAAAGCTATTCTTGTAAATCTCCCGGGTCTCGAAAGGAATAACTTTGGACGAGAAGTAACGATAGAGGAAAGACTCTTCTACACGTTCAGCCTGGGCTTCCGCCAGAACCTGGGAATCCCAATTCTCATCAAACTTATATACAAGAACTCGCTCATAGTCCGTGAGCGCTCTTATGCTCTGGGCTATCTGATAGAGAAGATCTTCCAGCATGGTGCAGGTACGAAACTTCGCCACCGACTCACTAACCAGCTTCATTCCAAGCGATCTGGAGGTGCGAATTAGAGCCTCAAACTCCAGATAGTACTTATCGCCTTCTCTGTGACCGGTTAAAAGGAAATCTTTCTTGCCTCCGGCTTTATCCTTAACGGATACCCGGAATGTTTCAGGGACAGGACCTAAAGCAGAAGCAATCTCGTCAAAATCGTCCAGCTCCACGAATTTGAGAGACTCCGGCAAGACCTTGCCCAGAAGAGAACCAGCCTTAAGCCCCAGGAATTCATCGATATTGTCGCTGACACCAAGGATCTTCAAGTTCAGATCCGTGACAAGAAGGAACCCAAAAGGTTGGATCTGTAAGCTTTTCAATCCGCTTTCGCGATTAGCCACCGTCTCAGTTGTCTCTTTTACTCTATCTTCTGCCATACCGGCAAAAAGAACCTCCCACTCCGCAGCAAATTGGACTTTTCTGCACTCGACTACCTATAAATAGCATAGCTCTCCCGAAAGAATGCTAATTGTACCTGTAATCAAAATGAGGAAGTCTCTTTAAGGAGGCATCATTTTGTTCAGGGTGCGCTATCAACCAAATAATGCTGTAAAGCGTGGAAACTCAGATCGCAAGATAGAACAAGCCATGGTTATTCAAAGAAACAAGAAGGGTTTAGGCAAAGCCATAGAGGTAATTAGAAAATCGAAAGATTTTAGTATCGAGGAGCTTGCCGACAAAGCCGGGGTCAAACCAGACAATCTAGAAGCCATCGAAAAGGGCTCAAAAGCGGCAAGCTTGCTGCAACTGCATGCCCTGGCGAAAGCCCTCAATTCAAGCTTGCTGAAGCTTTTGGAAAAAGCAAACGAATACAAAGATGTCAACCAGGAAGACTCTGAGTAACCCCGAGAGTAGAGAAGATCAAGAAATATTCCGAAAGGAGGAAGGAGATTATGTCCAAGACCGAGTCTAATAAAACTCCGGCAAAACTGCTGGCTTTGCCCTTTTCCACCGAGGAGGTCTTGCAGTTCAAGCAGATGGCAGCCGAAGAAAAAGACAATCTGGAGCTATGTATACCTGATTGGCTCTCCACCGGCCAGCTCACCGAAGAGATAGCCAGGCCTATGGTTAAGGCATTCGAAGGTGATGGTGTCATAATCGCCGACCATGAGAAAAAAACATCCACGGAGATATACTCCGCCATCTCCATATTGGAGAAATTCGACAAACAGCTTTATTCTATAAAGCTCGGGCTCACCCCTTTAACGGAAGCTGTTCTGAAAAGCTCGGCAGGAAAGTAAGAATTCGAATTTATCTGGAGATGAAACCAGGCGTTAATTCTTTTTGATCTCTCCACTAAGTCAAATAAATTAGCGCCTTCCGATTTTACTCTCGGACTTTAGTGTAATATTGGATACTTTCAAGGGAGAGAATCTTGCCAGAATCTGACCAGCTACTGACAGCCCTTTCCAAGATTATACGCCAACGCCGCGAAGAACTAGGACTTTCACAAACTTCCCTGGCTGAAAAGTCGGGGTTGCATCGTACCTACATAAACAACATCGAACGAGGCTCAAAAAATATCAGCATCGAGAGTTTGAAAAAAATTGCTGATTCCCTGAGCACTACTGTCAGTGACCTGATGAGCCAGGCGGAAGAGAGTTCGGCCGGTTCGGAGAACCCGATCAAGATCTTGCTGGTGGAAGATAATCCGGCGGATGTTTTCATGTTCAAGCGCTGCGTCAAGAAAAGCTCCCTCGATACAACCGTAAATGTCATAGACTCCGGCACCCGTGCCGAGGAATACATAAAGACTCTTCCCGAAAGCACCTCCGAAGATCACCCGGATATCGTCTTTCTTGATTTGAATCTCCCTGGTCGCACCGGTCATGAGCTATTGAGAGATATAAAATCCAATGAGTTCTTGAGACATATCCCGGTAATTATCTTGACCACCTCAGCCAATCCGAAGGATGTCCGCAAATCCTTCGGAGAATTCAGCAACTCTTTTCTAACCAAGCCGGTGGACCCGGTGGAATATGAAAAGGCGATACACAACGTGCTCTTGTACTGGTTCTCGGTAAGCTCGATTCCCAGCAACGCCAACGGCTAAGTGAATATTACTTTCTAACTGTTCTTAACTTTTACCCGGCAAAACAGTGCAGTCTACATAGGCAACGCCCCCTAAAAGCGTGCCTAATTTTTTTGCCGCCCCCCGACTCAGATCAATTAACCTTCCTTTAGCATAGGGTCCCCGATCATTGACTTTCACCACCACAGACTTTCCATTCTTGGGATTTTCAATCAAGATCTTGGTACCAAAAGGAAGGGTGCGATGGGCACAGGTGAGGTCGTTCATATCAAACTTCTCACCGGAAGCGGTTTTTCTGCCATGAAATTTTTTTCCGTACCAGGAGACTTTGCCACTGAATTGTTTAACAGCTTTTCGCGCCTGGGCCTCTCCGCAGCAAAAGACTATAAGAGCAAGTGACAGCAAAGTCATGACACACAGAGCCTTCAAACATTTTATAGAGTATATGTCAGGGATTCCTTTCACGATTGCTTCACTGCTTCTTTTCTCTCTCTTCTATACTTTCTGCCTTCTTCAAAATAGACTCCGCCTCTTCAGGCTTATTCAATTTGATCAAAACCAGATAGTAATTCTGCATGGCTGCCGCCACAGGCAGGGAGTCAGCACCGTAGGCACTGGATCTGATATCAATCAGATCTCTATAAAGAGCTGCTGATTTCTCCAAGTCTCCGGTGGCACCATACAACCTGGCCAGGTTGTTGACGAAAAGAGAGGTCTCGATAGAGCCTTTGCCATACTCTTTTTCCACCAGGCTAAGACCTTCTTTCAAACGCTTCTCAGCCTCTTTCAAATCACCCTGGCGGCGGTGCAATAGGGCCAGGTTGTTCAACTTGATGGCAAGCAGATCATTGTCGACTTTGGACTCAGCTTCTATGAAGCCTCTCTCCCGTTTATTAATATCGATAGCCCTGGCGAAATCATCGGTCTGCCCGTATATATCCTCTAGCTGAGCCAATACTTTCAACCGCAAATCTTTGGTGCCGTCTTTGTTCTTGTCGCAGATGAGAAGGGCTTTTTCCAGAAGGTCCCTGGCCTTTTCATAGCCTTCAAGCTCTTGATAAGCGGCAGCCAGGTCCTGATATGTATCGATCAGCGATTGATCCTGGTCTCCATAGCTGGTGCTCTGCAACTTCAGCGCTTCCTCATAGTAAGGAATGGACTTCTTGCTCTCTCCTAACTCACGCATTAACAAGCCGAGGTTTTTAAGAGCTGCCACCTTATCATTTACTTTGGCTTCTTTAGATTGTCTGACAATCTCCAGGGAACGCTCCAAAAGTGGCAGAGCTTTTTCGTAATGCCCCTGTTCGCGATAGCTGCGAGCCAGGCTGTTCAAGCCTGATGCCACCCGCAGATCAGTTTTGCCCAGGGTCTCCTCGCGGATTTTCAATGACTCCGAATATAGAGCCTGGGCTTCGCCTTGTTTGCCAAGATAACGCAACATGGTGGCAAGGTTGTTCTGAATCACAGTAACAGCAGGATGCCCGGCGCTGAAACACTTCTTAGCCACGGCAAGAGACCGCCTCAGAGTCTCCGCCGCCAGGTTGTAGCGGCGCTCACGCTTGTATAAACCAGCCAGCCTGTTCAAATTGACCGAGAGACTGGGATGATCTTCCCCTCTATACCGCACGATACGCTCGTTGGCTTCTTCCAGGTACTTGATGGCAAGTTCCGGGTCTCCGTCCTCCATATAGGAGGAAGCGAGATTGTTGAGGCAGCTGATGCTCTCCTCTTTTCCTTTATCGCCGTGGGCATCGCGCAGAGTAAGGGACTCACGATAATACTTCCGCGCCCGCCGGTATTGCTTGAGGCGGTCATGGACCATACCGATGTTGTTCATCAACCGGGCTCGGTCACTCCAATTGCTCTCCGGCAACTTATCCAGCGCCTCTTTATACGCATCCAGCGCCCTGGAATATTGTTGACTCTTAAAAGCATCATCGGCAGCCGACTCCAGGGAGTCTGCGGCGGTGGCAGGAGTATCCTCTTTAGTGTCTCCCCAGGCAACAGTTAAACTGCCTGCCTGATAAAGAAGACAAGAAAGCGCAATCAAAACGATGGATTTTCGATAACTGAGCAAAAAAGACCTCGATGATGGCTCAAAATAGACTTGATTTGAACAGAAGAATTATACAGCAGGTACGGATTTTCTGTCCTGAAATTAACTAGCGCGTCGAGTGCAATCCGAAGCCGCAACAATTTGTTTTGGTCTTAGTTGCTACCGGATGTATCACCCTTACCGGCAGTCTCCTGGGAGGTTTGAACACCCCCTTTCTTAACAGGCTTCAAACCAGCCATCTCCACCAGCATCGCCTTTATTCCTGATACCACCCTTGCCGCTCGACCATAGTCGATGGTATCGATGGTATCTGTGGGAAGATGATAGTTGGGATTGCGAAAGTTGGCTGTATCAGTAACCATGTAACCCGGATAGCCATGGGCCCAAAAAGAATTATTGTCTGATCGTGAAACATCCCTGAAGCAATCATATGCGGTTATTCCTTCGGATGGCAAAGTGGCGGACTTTCTAAATGCTGCAATGGATGAGGTCAAGAAATCCCTTGAGCGATAATTGCCCACGAAGAAAATAAAATTCCCTTTTTCCGGCAAGAAGCCGAGGGTTCCGATTGGATAAGTTTGAGACCCGGTATCTTCCGAGTAATATCCTATGGTCTCCAGGGCAAGCATACCCAAAATGTCCTCTTTCCTTTGTTTACATCTGGTGGCATAAACATAAGAGCCCATGGCCTGGGACCAGAAGAACGGATACTCTTCGTTTGGGAAAAGTACAAACCGAACCGAAAGATCGCCTGAATACTGACGGAGCAAACGAGCCAACTCCAAAACGGCAATCACGCCGGTGCCATTATCGTCAGCCCCCGGGCAACCAACCACAGTATCGTAGTGGGCACCAACCACAATAATTCGCTCCGGCTTATTGGCACCATCTATAGTAGTGATCAAATTCCTGTACTTCTTGCCCAGAGCTTCATACTCCTGCTTCTCTACCTCATAACCGCACTCGGCAAGGCTGTCTTCGATAAACTGCGCAGCTCGATTCAAGTTCTCAAACTTCTCGCTGTTTCGCTCGCCTATATCACCGGCAAGAACCTTTAACTTGCTTTTGAAGCGCTCTTTAATCTGAGATTCCTCAAGGTTCAAAGGCGGCGGGCTTCCCTGAAAAGACTTACCAGGCATATTCAGCATGGTAAACATACCGACCAGAATCAATCCGCAGAAGAGAAGGGCAAGGAGAAGGGGGATGGCAGCAAGCACCAGAAGAACTCGTTTCAACCATGAGCCGGATCCAGCGCCTTCACCTTTAGCAAACGGCGACTTCATTTGGCCATGCTCTCACCAAAATCGCGAGTCTCGATGGCATCGCTTGAAGAGGTATGGTCATGAACTATCTTCCAGGCACCTTCTTTCAAAATCAAAACAAGGCTGAATCGTCCCTGATAAGTATTTTTCTCTTTCTCGTTCTCTTTATCCAATTGAAGCTTCCAGTCCCCAGAAGCGAGACCGTGATCCTTATTCAAAATTCGCACATCCAGATTGGACAAGGAGAGTTTGCCCATATCCTTTTTTCCACCTGAGCTTGAGGGCTTGAGCCTTTCCTCGCCACTGGCGGAAGCATTTTCCGCTTTATTGGAATCAGCTGAAGGACCAGGCTCTCCGTACTTTTCCACGTAGTGGGCCCGAATATTCTCATAGCCCCTTATAGACTTTCCCTGGGATACGTAGGAAGTATTGGGCGAGTTCAAATAGAATTTCATGAACAAGTCCAGGTCGCCACTGTTCCAAGCTGCCACCTGGGCATTCAATGTCTTCTTTATATCCGCAGCCATCTCAGCGTGTTTACCCTCGGAAGATGATGCCAACATCGAGGGAAAGTAAGCACAGCCCAGAAGCAGTGCCAGAGACAAAGCCGGAACGAGAATTCTCTTCAGGCGTACTCTCAACTGATCAAAACATCTGGAAAGCATTGGAAACTCCTGGGTCTACTACTTTCAAATGGTACAATCTTGGGATCATGAAAGTAATAGCAGTTTCATTATTTTTGTCTCTCACTTTTTCTTTTTGTGCTCCCGTTGGTGCTACTACCAGTAACACCAGCCAGAATGAAACTGAGACAAAGCAACTGGACCGGGACGAGACATCAGCCCTGGAAAAACTTGAAAACAGATTGCTGGGAACTGTCTATAAAAACGCACCGGAGACGACGCGTGTAGAACGGCTGGAAAAGCTGGTGTTCGGAGAAAGCAGTTCCGGTGACCTGAATGCGAGACTGGGCACACTGCTCAAGGCGGTGCCCAGCCAAAAAACGGATTCCGGCTCTAATACTTCTGACTTATCTGCGACTCCTGACTATGATCCTGACAATAACTCTGGTCACCCAAATGCCTCCGTCGACGGCAGAGGGCAGACCGAAACAGATGTGAATCAGCAGTATCAAAGCTCAGAGGATGAATCTGGTGAGGACAAGGAAGAGCCACAATATCCTCGCATAACCGCCCTGGAACAAGCGATTCTGGAAAAGACCTACGCCAGAGCCAACGAGCCCCTTGAAATCCGCCTGGCAAGGATGGAGACAAAAGTATTCGGAAAGCCTTCCACCGACAAGGACTTGAGCACTAGAACCGACGATCTCCAGGCCTTCGCCGAAAAAGAGATGAAACGCCCCCTGTTTAAAGAAGAGGCAAACGCCCGCTCGGCAGAGGAACTGGAAGCCGGCGTCCCGGAAGAACAACCGCGCCCCAGGCGCTCGCGCATTCCGGGGATCATAAACGCCGTGAGCACCGCCCTTCTTGGACCGGTAACAAGTCCCTATGGACCGGCCATGGGTCCAGGACCGGTAGGTTTCGGAGGAGTGAGAATCAGGCACCGCCAGGATGTAGCCGCCGAGGAAGCCAGGCGCAAAGGCTCTAAACCGGAAAGCGATGAGGATAAGAACGTCGCCAGAGAGCTAGATCCGGCAATCCTGGCAAAGGAGCCGCCCCCGCCCGGCTCAAAACTGCTGACAAGAGTTGCCTGGTGCGAACAGAAGCTATACGGCAAAGTCCTGGAGGGGGAACACCTGCCTCGACGCCTGGAAAAACTAAACCAGAGCCTGGGATATAAAGAGGGAGCCCGGGGGATCTATTTAATGGATCATGTGGACGACCTGGTTAAATTGACCGAATTGAAAAGCAATTAGAAGTAAGATTGTCCAAATTGTTCTTTGCCTTGAAACGACTCAATTTGTGCAAGGGAGGAGAAGAACTTTCCGTAAAATCACCAGGTAATTTTTTCGACAAACGACAAAAGACATGACACCATATATGATGGCTTGCAAATCACCGAAACAACGTTTCTGTTTGTCACAAAAGAATTGACGTGGCCCCCCAAATACGATAGACTGTAGTTCGTGGAAGTGTTGCATGCTTGACTTGACTTAGTTTAAGTAATAGAGGCATGAACAGCGCTTGCTTTGCTGCAGGAAGCCAGAAAGATAGAGCGCAAAGATGCTGTCAAGAAGCCACGAAAGGCCTGTCAGGGCAACTAGCGGAAATGCTCTAAAAGCAGACACTGCAATGCCGGACAAGGTCCTGAATGCAATTGCCACCAGTTGACAACGTTAACCAAGAGGTAACTATGAATAACGGAGCTAATAAGTTGTTTGGAGTCATTAGTGAATCCCACGACTTTCTGTCATGGCTGCACAACGAGGAAGATCCTGCCATAAAGGAGATGCCCGAAGAGTACAAAGAGAATTTCAAACAGTTAGATAAGCTCGGCATAGTTTACAAGAGGAACAATCGCAGCCTGGGTATCCGCTGGCAGCGTTTAAGAAAGCTCATCGAGAGAGACAACGCCGGTGGCTCCGTCCCTTACGAACCCGATGAATTACTTCAGTTCTTCGGAAGTAGAGCAACAGCTAAGTAATAGCCTTCAGTTAACATTACTTAAGAATTAAAAATGCCCCGGATCGCGTTCATCGCATCCGGGTATTTTTTTCTCTTGCTAGCCCTAAAGGTTGTAGAAAAATTTGAGCTGGGGACTCAGTCTCTTCTCGACCGCACAGTGGGGCAGGTCTCCGCGCCGAGATTTAAATTCTTTCAGCCCTTTCTCTGTGATCTTCGAGCAATCAGCAACCACCAGCCGTTTCAACGCCTTCATTCTAGATAGCTCAATCAGGCTCCGGTCGGTAATATTATTGCCACTTATATCCAGGGCGTCCACATTCATCTCCTTGAGAAATTTGACCTTATCGTCATCCAGCCCGCTATAGGCGAGACTCACGTTTCTGACATTACCCAGGGTGCCTAACTGCCTGCAACCTTCCGCACTTAATTTGGTACCATTGAGAACAAGCCACAATATGAACTTCTGACCCTTGAGCTTCTCCAAAGACTCTCCTCTAACATTGGGAAGTTTGCGCAAATCAATAACCGAAAGCATCTTTAGCTGGCCAAGACTTCCGACGGCAATGTCCGTTACCTTAGTTCCTTTCAGATCAATATAGTTGAGAACAGGCAAAGTGTTGATCGATAAGATAGCCGCATCCGTAATACCGGTATCTTCCAGGCGAATACGCTTCAGCGTTTTTATCTCCGCCAATATTTTTACATGCTCGTCTTTAACCGGAGTACTGCTCAAATCAATACCTTCCAGGGGAATGGCGGTGAGATGCTTTAGCCCGGCTCCGGTGATCTGCTTGCCTTTCAGCGACAGTCCTTTGAGATTCCGAATTTTTTGGATTCCTTTGAGATCATCGTCGGACCAGTCTCCCGATGCGTAAAACTGAAAAGGAGTTCTTCCCACAGGCATCAGACGCGGCTTGAGCAAGTCCTCTCCTGCCGCTCCGGCAGAACTTTCGGAAGATGCACCGGCGGCTTCAGATTTGACCGCCCCAAATGAATTTTTGACTACTGAGGCATCACTAAGAGGGTCGCGATGATCGGATTTAGCTCTAATATGACTTTCCGAATTCACTTTCGAAGTATCCAGAGAGTCACTGCCATTAATAACGTATCCTATAACTAAGATCAGGGGCATTGAGAATAAGACGAATAAAACCACCAGCGGTGCTATACTTTTCTTTCGTCCTGGCCGTCTTTCATGGCGGAAGCTTGACTCGGGGGCGAAGGAGTCCTCTTTGAACAATGCTTCTATAGCCTGCATCAACTCATCCATGGACTGGAAGCGCTCGTTCAGGTCTTTGGCAAGACATTTATTAATTATCTCTTGCACCGACTCGATCTGAAAAAGCTTGACTCCATGATCGGCAAGGCGCGGAATCTCATTGTGAGCATGCATCGATAGAAGCTCCAGGGCGCTATCGGCTTCGAAGGGTTTCTTTCCCGTGAGCGCTTCGAACAGTACGCATCCGATTGAGTAGACTTCCGAACGCTGATCATACTCATGACCAAGCACCTGGTCCGGTGCCATATATCCGGGACTACCTGCCAGGGTGTTGCCCTGATAGTCGACACCTCTTCCAGTCAGCTCAGATACTTTAGCCACTCCGAAATCGATTATCTTAACTTCCACATCGTCGGAACCAAGTCCTTTTATCAGGATATTGCCAGGCTTCACATCCCGGTGGTAAATCCCCTGTTCATGGGCATAGGAGAGACCGCCGCACACCTGGCTAAAAACTATCCAGCACTCTTCCAGGGTGAGGGGACCATCTTCTTCCAAAATCGCCGACAGGGCTCGCCCCTCAAAATTCTCCAGCACCATATACGGTATTCCGGAGTCGGTTATTCCAAAATCAAGAATGTTGATGATGTTGGGATCTTCCAGGCGGCTGGTCGCTTTTGCCTCTTCCTGAAAGGCAATAAGCATCTCAGGCTCTAGAACATGCAAAATCTTTACCCCTACTCGCTTTCGCAGAAGCTGGTCGAAGGCTAGATACACTTCACCGCTACCACCCTGACCAAGCTTGCGCAACGGCTTGTACCGGTCAGTGGGGAACTGGTCCGAGGAAAGTTTGAGAGCCTCGTCCTCTACCTCCTCCGAATCCGCCTTGAAAGCAGGTGAATCAAGCAGCGTGAACTCACTGCCTTCAGAAGCAACCGGTCTGTTGCAAGCGCATAGATGGGATTGAAATATAAACTGGGTAAAAGAGCCCCTTCTTCCCGAGCCTATCTTCTTGCAGCAATCATCACAAAAACGCTCCTCTTCGACTTCAGGAGAATTCTCCAGGACAATATCGCAATTGCAGAGGCTCAGATACTGGGTCAGAGTCCCGGCATCCTTGCTATTTTTGGGTCTTCCGCACTTCTTGCAGATCTTCTCTATGGATTCGGTCATCTAAAAAGAGCATATAAAAGGAAGCAAGAAGATCGTACCCACTTTGGAAGGCTTTTTTATTGATCCATAGAGTCCCTGATTTGCTCCCAGGGGCTCTCATTGGTTCATTTCGAACCTATTTGACTCTCACCAGCTCTCTCCAGCTCTCTCCGGCATCTTTCGCTCAATCAGGATCAATCGCTCCCGGTTTCCAAGAGCTTCGACCTCCGCGCCCGGGCGGCATTCCAGGCAATTTCATCGAAAGCAGGTTCAATTAATCTGTCAAATAACACCCCGGGGGTGTATATATCTGAAAAAACGGGAAAGTATCCTAGTGAGTAGAGAAATCATAGAAACAGCCATTCGGTCCTGAGCCGAATAGCTACATGGTGGAAAAACTATGCAAGAAATTGTACTGAAACAGCTGGAAGCTCTTGAAGCCGAACTTCAAGAAAGAATCTCGATGGCTCAGAGCAGCCACTTGCCGGTATCCAAATATATGATTTTGGCTGGCGACGACAACGTGGATGTCCGGTACGAACTGGCTTCCAACGCCAACATTCCGGGAATGGTCCTGGAATCCTTGAGCGAAGACGAGAATTCCACAGTGGCTACTAAAGCCAGGGAGACTTTAGAAGCCATAGATAAGGGTGAGATTGAAGCCCAGCGCTCCATCTTCCACTTCGGCCAGGCAGCCCTGGAATAAATCCCAATCCGCTAGTAATCCTCGATTAATTGTCACAGCCGACCGCCAACGCGGTCGGCATTTTTCATCCATGCTCTATTGGCATTTCTACCTTGCTAAAATTAGCTAGTCCGCAGGGCAAAATCCTAGATATCGAATTCGGAAAAATGGAAAATCAAGACAGTCCAAGAACTTACGAAGAGCTGAAGAATCTTGCCCGGGAGCAAGCCGAGACCATCCACTATCTGACCAAGAACCTTACCCGATATCAAAATCGGGTAAGGAGCATGTTGACGAGCTTTCCCCTGGGATTGATAGTGCTCAATAATGACGGCAAAATCGAGGTGGTAAACAGACAGCTTCAGGAGATTATCGCCTACAAGCCCGAAGAGATAGTGGGCAAGCCGCTCAAGTCAATTCTGCCTGAGATTGAGGCGGTAAAGATAGACCCTCGACCGGTGCGAACCATGGCCCAGGGCAAATCGGGAGAATCTATCCCGGTGGAAATCTATGTGAATGAGTTCGACAGTGACGCAGAAAAGCGGGTCTCTATCCACCTCCAGGATATTACCGAGAGACATCGTCTGGAAACGTTGAGAAAAGACCTGGTTGCCATGGTTAGCCACGACCTGCGCACACCCCTGACCTCCATCCGGGCCGTTCTGACCAT